>DJFO01000311.1:17174-32312 GCA_002432555.1 Marinagarivorans sp. UBA5870 | reverse complement strand
CATCTGCCGGGCGAGTTCGATGTGCGCGCTGCTGGTGATTTTCAATAATACGATCGGCAGATCGCCGGAAATTCCATAGCCCCACAGCCCCGCTTGACCGCGCCGGTTAAATGCCAGCAAAGCGGGGTCCGCGCGCAGGGTGCCCTGGCCGTAGAGCACTATGCCGGCGAGGCGCCGATAGAGCCGCGCATCCGCTTCACTGGCATTGATTTGCCGCAGAAGAACGCCGCTGTGGGTGGCGGCGAGTTCAAATACGCGCTCGGCAAAATAGCGATTCTGATATTTACCCACCAGCGCCAGGCAGGCGGTGCGGGAGGCGGCAATTCCCGTCACCACATCGAGGGTGATCGCCTGCCCCGCCTCAAGCGTCAACCGACAGCGAATCGAAACCGCCGGGTCGAGGACCGAACCCTCACTGCCGGACAGGGGGCCCGATTCATCGAGAGCCTCGGGCGCGGCCAGAGTGCGGCCGCGCCCGATAAATTTAAACCGGTCGGTTTCGTAGGAGATTTTTTCCAGTTCTATCCCGTTGCTCGTTACCAGGTGGAACATCCAGGGAGGTTGCTCCGCTTCCGATTTCGGCCGCCGCGTACAAAGGACGGCGCGGCGGTCGGGCAGAATCTCTGTTTGCACAAACAAATTGCTAAAAGCGGTCTGGGTGTCATCGGCAGCGGGTGCGGCCAAGACGACTTCGCCGTAGGTGGTAACTTCCAGGGTACGCACTTGCTGTGAGCGGTTGGTGATGCGCACGCGGCGCAACTCGATATCGTCCTCCGGTGATACCACTAAATCGGTGTAGGTATCCATTTCCTGATCGCGCCGGCGATATTCGGCGCGACCCTCCGAGAAAATTGCGCTATAGCTGTCAGCGCGGGTCAGCGTCGGTTGGTGGGTGGTCGACCAAAACGAGCCGGTGGCGAGATCGCGCAAGTAAATGAACGTGCCCCAGTTGTCACGCGTGGTATCTTCCCGCCAACGCATAACCGCAAGATCCCGCCAGCGGCTGTATCCGCCCCCCGCATTCGTCACCATCACGTGATAACGGCCGTTGGACAAAAGCTGCACCTCAGGGGCGCTGGTTTTGGCCGCGATGGGTGGAGATATCGATATCTCCGCTTCTTCCGATACTGTATTTCTATCCAGATCTTCCAACAGGGGTTGATGCAAGGGCATGGCTTTTGGAATGCGCTCCTGCAGCAGCATCAACGTGGCTTGCAACTGCGGCTCCGCCGCGAAGCGACGCTGCATGGGCTGGTGGAGTAGGAGATGGGCAAAAGCCAAGAGGCTCATGCCCTGATGATGCGCCATGAAGGACTGCACCACCGCGTGGGTAACACCGCGGGCGAGACGCGCGTGCGTGTAATCCACCGCCTCATAAAGCCCGAAGCGCCCCTCCAATCCCATGGCCGCCAAGCGCTGCAGGTTGGCGCAGGCGAGTTTAGGGGCCACCATCAGAGCCAGGGCTGAAGCGTAAGGCGCAATCACGACGTTATCCTCCAAGCCGCGCTGCAACCCGAGACCGGGCACCCCAAATGCGCGGTATTGGTAATTGAGACTGGCATCGAAGGCCCAATAACCGGATTCCGATATTCCCCAAGGCAATCCCAGCTGTTTGGCGTAAGCGACCTGCCGGGCCACGGCCGCCTGGCAGGTTTGGTCGAGCAGGGTCCCCTCGTAACTCGGCATCACCAGCATCGGCATCAAGTATTCGAACATGGAACCGCTCCAGGAGATCAACACCGGAGAACCCTTCCAGCGGGTGCGCAAACGTCCGAGGGCAAACCAACTTTCCTGTGGCAATTGGCCCAAGGCAATGGCGGCAAAACAGCCGAGACGCACTTCCGAGGCGAGCAAATCGTAAAAACTCACATCGCGGCGAAATTCGTCCAGGTTATAGCCGACGGCCAGCAGGTGGCGGGACGGGTCGTAGAGAAAATCAAATTCCATGGCGGTGAACTCCGCCGCTCGGGCCGCAAGCCGCCCGCAGTCTGCAATGCGCGCGGTTATGGCGGCACCGGCGTCGGCAATTTGGTAACGCAGTCGGATGAGCGTCTCCTTCTCGGCCGGATCATCCGGCGGTTGCAACAGCGCCAATTGCGTCTCGAGCGCGCGCGCGGCCGCGTGATTGTGCTCGAGCAATTGACGCAGGGAAGGCAAAGTCGTGCTGCCGGTGACCGCCTCCAGCAGGGATTGGATCACCGGCGGCGGCGCTTCGCCGAGCCACGGGATGAGCAACTCCAATTCCGCGAGGTGCGCGCGGCTCTGGCGCAACAATTCCGCCGCCCAAAAGGCCAGATCGTCTTCCAACCGCGGATTTCCCTCAATATTCTCCGCGGCGGCCAACGCCTCCGGGGCGGACATGGCCGGGGTGAGGCGCGACTGCAGCGCCTCGGCCACCGCCACCACTTCCCGCAGTTGCCGCTGGAGCTTTTCCAGGGTGCAAAACTGCGGGTCGAGTAAGCTGTCGAGGCGCCTGAGGAATACCTGAGCCACCTCGGCTAGCTGTCCCTCTCCGATACCCGCCCCGCGCACCAGGATCAGACTGTCATTGAGAATCGCCAAGGTATCCTGCAAGCCGCGTACGACATGAACCGATGTTATCGGCTGCTCCGGCAGTTCGAGCAGTCCGGCTTTTAATGTAAGTAAATGGCCGGATAAATTTCCGCTGTCCACCGACGAAATATACCGCGGCGGGAGGGGCTGAAGGGTGCGGGTGTCGTACCAATTAAAAAAATGACCGCGATGGCGCTCCAACCTCGCCATGGAATCCAGCGTGTCGTTCACCCGCTGCAACATGACACCGGAGGGAATAAACCCGAAATCCCACGCCGTCAGATTTGCCAGCAGGGCCAATCCTATATTGGTGGGAGAAGTTCGATGGGCGACCACCATGCCCGGATTTTCCTGAAAATTATCCGGCGGCAACCAGTTCTCCGTGGTGTTGACAAAACGGTAAAAAAAGGCCCAGGTCTTGCGGGCGATTTTGCGGATGAATATTGTCTCTTCCCAATTGAGGTTGGGCGGTGCGCGGTGCAGCGGCAGGCTGAGCCACCAGACCCACGCCGGCGCGGTGAACCATAAAACCAGGATCGGCGCCGCGGCGGCGAGTGCGGTTGGACGAAACAATACGAGCCCGGCTGCCACGCCGATGGCGAGCACCGGCGATACCCACATTTGCCGGACAAACCGCCCAGGTCCCGAGCGGCTGGAACCCCGGTGATTGGACGCCTGCCACACCAATAATTTTTGCGGTGCGATCGTCAAACGCCACAGGCTTGTTCCAATTGTGCGCAGGTTGAATAGCGCCTCGTATCCGAGCGTCATCAGCCCGAACAGCGCTTGCGCCATATGGCGGCCGGCGGCAAGGCCCACACCGGCAAAACGCGCGGCCAGCGGAATTTTGTCCTGCTTGCGGAGTAAATCCGACGACGTCATCAGGAGTCTTGGCACCAGCAGCAGACTGATGACCGCCAGGGTCCAACTCACCGTTGGGATGCCGGGAATAAACCAGCCCACGAGCAGAAGCAGCAAAAAAGCCGCCGGCACGAGGCTGCGCATGAGGTTATCCAAAATTTTCCAGCGCGAGAGCACCGGCAAGGTATTAATGCGCGTGCTGCCGGTGGCGGCCGGTACCCGCCGCCACAACCAGCGCGCAATTTGCCAGTCGCCGCGCAGCCAGCGCTCGCGCCGGCTGATATCCTCGTCATACCCCGCCGGCGGCTCTTCGTATAAGTGAACATCGCTGAGCAGGCCGGAGCGGGCGTAACAGCCCTCCAATAAATCGTGGCTGAGAATGCGGTCGTTCGGCAGAGTCTCCCGCAGAACCCGCTCGAACGCCTCTAGGTCGTAAATCCCCTTGCCGATAAATGAGCCGTTGTGGAACAAATCCTGATAAACGTCGGACACCGACTGCGTGTAAGGATCGAGCCCCGGGTCCCCGCCAAATAATTGCCGGTAACGCGACTGCCGAGCCCCCGCGAGACCGGCGGACATTCGCGGCTGTAAAATGGCGTAACCACCGATCATGCGCGGGTATGTCCCGGTTTGTGCATAGAGTGGCTTGTTTAATGGNNGGCCATCACCGCCACAAACTGCCGGGCCGCGTCCCTCGGCAGATGCGTATCGGCATCCAGGGTGATCACGTAGCGGATCCGCGGCAAAGCCCGCAGATTGCCAACAACAACGGAAAAAAGATTGTGCTCGCCGTTCAGCAGCGCCTTATTTAATGCGGCGAGCTTCCCGCGTTTGCGTTCAAACCCCATCCACACGCACGCAACGGGATTCCACGTGCGGGCTCGGTGAAACAGAAAAAAGCGCTCACCCTCGGCAATATCGCTCCGGTATTTGCCATTGAGTTGTTCGATGCCGGACTGCACGCGGTGCAAAAGCTCGTCGTCCCCGCTGCACGTTTCGCTCGCCGCATCGGTAAAATCGGTTAACAAAGCAAAATATAGATTTGGCTCGCGGTTGCCGAGAAAGCGCACTTCGAGCGCTTCCAGCAGGTCGTCCACACTTTGGCCGGTGGTCAACAAACTCGGCACCGCAACCAGGGTCGCCATCTCGCGTGGAACTCCCTCCCGATAATCCATGCGCGGCAGGCGCCGCGGCGCCGCCAGAATCGTCGCCAACCAATTGACAAGGGAAATTGCCGGGGCCGTGGCGGCAAGCGTTCCCACGGCCAATAAAACCACGCGAAGTGCGCCGCTCATTTTCGCTTCGGTTAGGAAAAGGGACAGACCGCCGGCGATGCCTGCTGTCAGAACGACAATTCCACCGAGGTACAGCGCGAGAGTGAGGCGCTCGCGCCACGCGCGACTCGCCAGAGCACCGCGCGCCTTTACCGCTTTTCTCAGTCGCGCATGTCCGTCGTCGACCAGGTAATAACCCACATGCGCCGCACGATCGCTGCGGTCGACACAACCGTTGGCCAAACCGAGGGCGGCATCCGCGATTTCGACTTCGCTTGCACGACAGCGTTTAGCCAGTCGGTCGATCACCTGTCGGTAACCATCGCGCGTCGCAAAATCCATGTTCGGATAAATGCCGGCGCGCTCAGAGCGCAGCCGCTGCTCGACCAGACTTACACCCTCGATAAAACGTTGCCAGTCAAAAACCCCAATAAACCGCAGACTGCCGATGCTGTTGCTGATGGAAACCTGGTCCATCGCCAGTTGGCGGTTTTCGGCGGCCACCATCTGCTCCGTCGACAGGCTCTCCTCTGCCAGCCGCTGCTCGATCCAGGTGAGCGGCAAGGCGAGTGCCGGACCATGCCCTTGTAGACGGCGCACCAGTTCCGCAACAAAAGCGCTGACCAGGGGTGGATTTGAGCGCGCCATATCCGCGATCACCAAAATCAGACTTTTGGGGTCGTTTTCGGCCGCCGTAATCATTTGGATCGACCAATCTTGCGCAAGCGTCACCAAAGCGCGCGCATGGGTGATCAACAAGCTGACACGGCGCAGATTTTCGAGCAGCGCCAAACGCAACATGATGGGCAGGGCCCAAAGCTCGCCGAGGGAAATAGGACTGACGGATTGGTAGGCCGTAACAAACCGGCGGAGCGTTTCGGCCTCGATGTGCCCATCACCGTGGGCCACGACTTCCAATGCCATGTGGTACACCCGGGGCAGGCCGGCGGATTCGCCATTGGCAAGACACGGCAATTCGCGGCTGTAATCGCGCGGAAGGTGGGCTCGCGCCGTGCGGATTTGTTCCGCGATCAAATGATAATTGTCCAGCAACCATTCACCCGCAGGCGCTATACGCCCTTTTGCTCGAACGGTTTCCGTTAGGAGCTGACAATTGCGCAGCAAAACCCGCTCATTGTCACCCAGGCGCAGCAACAGTCGGTGCGAGGTTTTGCGTGAACTCAAAACATGTTGCCCCGCCAGATGAGCGCCGTGCAGCTCCATTTCATCCGCGCCGAACAACTCGGCCCGCAGCAGCGGTTCGGTGACCTCGCGAAACGGCAAGGTATCTCCCCGCCCCCATCCGAGCACCCGCGCGAGAACCGTCATGTGCGACCTAACAGGGCGGCGAAGACTTCCGCTGCCAAAGGTTGACTGAAAAGAGCGCCTTGTCCGACTTCGCAATTTAACGCCAAAAGCACCTCCAGCTGCAGCGCTGTCGTTACGCCTTCGGCGACGACGCGCTGCTGCAAATTTTTTCCTAAGCTGATGATCGCACCGAGAATCAACCGGCCATTTTCGCCATTTTCGCCATTTTCGCTATCTTCGATAGCCTCGATAAAAGAGCGATCGATCTTCAAAATACTAATGGGCAGGCGCGTGAGATAACTGAGACTGGAATAGCCTTTACCAAAATCGTCCAGCGCAATGTGCACCCCGGCCTCCCGCAGGGAGCCAAGAACAAATGCCGAGGCGGTGACATCGCGCATCATTACACTCTCCGTCAACTCCAGGTGCAGGTAGCTTGGCGCCAGACCGAATTCCTGCAGACACATTTGCACATGGATGGAAAAGTCTTGGCGGCAAAGCTCCTCCACCGAAACGTTAATCGACACGGGTACCACGGCTATGCCTGCGTCCAACCAAGCCCTCATTTGGCGGCACACCTCGCGCAGCACCCACTTGCCAATGGAAACGATCAATCCACAGCGTTCCGCGGTGCTGATGAACTCTTCCGGATAGGTCATTCCCGCGGCCGGATCATTCCATCGCAGCAGCGCCTCGGCTCCGACTATGGCTCCTGATACCAGGTGGACCTGGGGTTGATAATGAATTAAAAATTCATTGGCTTTAAGCGCGCGCCGCAAACCCTTTTTCTGCAATGAGCGGCGTTTGGCGTGCACGTTAAGGACGGACTGGAAAAACTTAAAATTATTGCGACCATTGAGCTTGGCGTGATACATGGCAGTGTCAGCATTTTGCAGGATAGAGGTTGCGCTGCTTTGCGCGATTTCCTCCTCAAGCTCCGAATCCGGATAGAGACCAATCCCGATACTCACCGTAATATGCAGTTCCTGGTCTTCGAGATAATGCGGCTGGTGAATGGCGTCGAGAATATTTTCNNCGCGCGGCGTCCATAGACGCCTCGATTTCCGCCAGCAGTACCACAAATTCGTCACCGCCCTGCCGACAGACCGTATCAGAGCCGCGCACGCACGCCGTCAAACGCGCGGCCACCGACTGTAACAGAAGATCACCAATGGCATGCCCTAAGGTATCGTTGACATGCTTAAAATTGTCCAAATCCAGAAATAATATCCCCACCTGCTTTTTATGACGCTTAGCGAGCACAATCGCCATCGCCAGCCGTTCGCACAACAACATGCGATTCGGCAGGCCGGTGAGAAAGTCGTGCTGGGCGAGATGCACCATGTGCACCGCGGCAGCGCGCGAAGAAGTGACATCATGGAAAACGATCACGGTCCCAATAATCGCTCCACGCTTATCGTACAATGCGGCGACCGACTCCTCGATAACGTATTCGAAGCCGTCGCGCCGAATCAGCGTGTATTCGCGCACGCCGTCTGCATCCGCTGCACAATTGAATTGTTGATGCTGGTGCATCGGAGTTGGAAAGGGCTTTCTCGTCCGGCTGTCCACCGCGCAAAATACCTCGGCCAAGGGATGCCCTATGGNNCCAGCCGGTCATGGCTTCCGCCACTGGATTGAGATAAGTCACTTGGCCGAGCAAATCCGCGGTGAGAACCGCATCGGCAATGGAACTGAGAGTACAGCGCGCGAGGTTGCCGCTGGCAAATAAAGTTTTGTCCGGGGTCCTTGGCAACAGCTTAGCCAGCTTCCCAATCCAGAGGGGCTGCCTGTCCAGCAACGATATTAAACCCGCTGATTTTTTCATCAGGGCAACCTCCGCACAGGGGACTTCAGAGGCGCCGTTTTTCTTTGCTCGTCTCCGTGTATAACGGTGATGAGTTAACCTTTGTCGGAACTTCGATGCTTCATCATGAAAGCGATAGCAGCAATTATCGCCGCGCTGACACCCAGAATTTGCCAGGGCCGCTGATGCAGCTGATGATTTGCGAAGTTGACCGCATGGGTGGCCTGTTGCTCGAGCGCCGCGGCGGCTTTTTTTGCGGACTCATCCGCGACCACCTTCGCTTGGCCAACACGCCGCACCAATTGCTGACGCATCGCGCTGAGCTCGTCTGCGGAAAGTACCGCAGTCTGCCGCGCTAAAGATTCAACATCCGTAATAAAACTGAGAAATTCCCGTTGCATATATTTGAAGGCACCGCCGCCAGAAATTTTTTCCGAGCCGAGCGGTGCCGAGCCGAGCAGATTGCTATCATCGCTGATTTTCATAGTATTTTCTCTTCGACAAGTGTCGTGTTTTTTAAGGAGGGAGTATGGGGGAAGCATCGCTGAGGTTGAGCTGAATAGGCTGCAGCGTCGGTTCGTTATACCGCTTACGGACGTCGGCGTCCACCATTTTCCGAGGCTTCAGACAGCTAAGGCTTCCCTGAAACTGGTGCAAATCTTTTGTAATAGAACACAAAAACAGCGGCAAGGTTACGAAGTGAAGCTGGATTTGGTGCGGGTGTTGAACGAGCTATCCGCTACTGGAAAGGAAGTCGAATTTGTAATTTTTATAGAACCTGAATTCCGGTGGATGCATCAAGGTCAGGGACACCTGCGGGCCCGGCGTTCATTCCCAGGCCTGATGATAGATGTAGAACCCCGCTCCCGCACATTAAAGTCACGCCTGGCGAGCCAGCAAACCGCGTATGACGGTAGCATCAGCGGGCTTGCCAACATAAAACCCCTGGACAAAATCACAACCCATCGATAACAAAACGCGGTGCTGCTCTTCGGTCTCGACACACTCTGCGATCACCTTTATGGAATGGGATCTGGCAGCCTGAATGACTTCGGCAATCGCATCCAGACGTCCCGGCGTCGCCAGTGCGTTGATGCTTCCAACCTTGATATAGTCAACTGGGAATTCCGAGAAATAGGTATGCGAGGAGCGATCACTGCAATGGCTTACGGCCACCTTGATCGAGTGTTTCCTCAGTTGCATCAAGATGGATTTGGCTTTTTCGGGATCACGAGTGAAAGCCGGCTCGGTGAGCTCCACAGTTAATCTTTTGGAGTCAACGGCATATTCGTCCAACATCTGCATAAGCAAGTTGGCCAGATTGTCTTCGTGAAACTGCCGAGGGCAAATATTGATGGCAATATTGACGGAGGGAATTCCGGCATACTCCCACAATTTCAATTGACGAAACGATTCTCTCAGCACCCACTCACCGATCAAAAAGATGAATCCATTTTCTTCTGCCAAGGGGAGGAATGTCGCCGGGCAGACTATTCCTCGCTCCCGGTGGCACCAGCGCAACAAGATCTCCAATGCACAAATCCTGCCTGTTGCCATCTCAAGCTGCGGCTGGAAATTCAAGTAGAGTTCGCGGCGTTCGATAGAGTCTCGCATTGCGCGTTGTATTTCCAGCCGTTTGTCGAGGTCTTCCGACATCTCGGACTCAAAGAATAGGACGCCCCTTCCCTCTCGGTCTTTTACTTGAAGCCCCGCAATTTGTGCCTTTTGCAGCAAATCTCGCGCAGTGAAGGCGTTGTCCGGGTACACGGCGACGCCGACAGCGGCGCTCGAGTACATGGGGAAGCTGGAAATGCTGTATGGTTTTTCCATAACCTCAAACAGTCTCCGCACGAAGCCTTCCGCATTGGAGTGCGATTTTAGCGATCGATGCACTACAGAAAATTCGTCGATCGAAAGCCGCGCAACAAACCCATCCCGCGGTAAACAACTGTAAAGTCGACCGCTAACTTCTTGTAAAAATTTGATCCCGGCCTCGTACCCCAAACTCTCGTCGATCGATCGGAACCTTTCCAGCCGGATATAGACGACAACGACGAGAAGACGTTTCCTCCTCGAGCCGGCCAATTGCCTGTCCACAAATTCGAGAAAATGAAAGCGATTGGGTAGTCCCGTAAGACTGTTGTGCTGCGCCAGATAATCCGTCTGCCGCTCAGCCTTCCCTCGCTCACTGCGGACGCGGGATTCCTGAAGCTCCCGTTGAACGATGGGGNNCCAGCCGATCGAGTTTTGATTTGAGGACGTAATCTTGCGCACCCATCCGGATTGCCTCTACCGCGAGCTCCTCATCGAGAGTTCCCGACACGAAAATGAAAGGCACGACCGCGTCGAGCTGCCTAACCTTTCGGAGTGCCTCGATACCACTCATCGTGGGCATTGCATGGTCAGCCAGTACAATGTCCCACTCCGTGCGCAAAGCGGTTTCCAACGCCGCCAACGTATCAACCCGCTCATGCGCGACGGCGTAACCTGCTCGTCTTAAGCGGGTGATCGCCAGTNNCCAGTAAAGCATCATCGTCTTGATCTTCGATGATCAAGATCTTCAGCTTCTTTTTTTTCAAAAACCAATTGAGCATTTCAAGAAGGCCTGTCAGCGAATATTACTTTCGAGCGGCTTTCGTTCACGGTTAGCCGATACAAGCGGAGACGTCCAGTCGTTCGGGACAAGCGTATAGGCTCGTGCCACAACGAACGCCCAAGCTTCCACCTCGTCTTTTTGGCAAAAATAATTCATTGGGCAAACGGCATCCCCGAAATGCCCGCAAAAAAGCTTCTGATCGTCCGAGCGATCCTTACTCAACAAAACTGGCCGAGGTTTCATACAGATTGTCTCCGATACGAGCAATGTTGCCGCCTATTGAACTCGTGTCGCCACCGCCAAGAGCTGCGAGCCCACCTTGAGGCCCACAGCCTCGGCGCGGGATTTCGAAATTTCAAAGCGGACATAATCGTTGCGATTCACAAAATTGATGATACTGCCGCGAGGGAAGCTCCTCGCTTCGGTAACGGTCAAAATCGGGCGGTCTTGCGCGAGCTGAAGAAAATCGAGCAGATTTACTCCAGATTCATTCTGAATGTACAGGATATGAACGCCTGCAAGATCATCGTTTTTATTCACTGAATGGACCTCAAACGGTCGGTTCGCGATGCGCTTGCCTGCGAACGAATTCGTAATGGCATAAGTAACGGGTACGCTTCCAGCGACGCCAACCACAAGGGGCGCGTCCTTGCCAGAAAAGGCGTGGGGAGGCCACT
The DNA here is from genome assembly GCA_002432555.1 of Marinagarivorans sp. UBA5870. The sequence goes on along the minus strand of DJFO01000311.1, from coordinate 21,236 downwards.
CCACATAAGCGCAGAACTGGTACAGAAACGCGGCCTTTACACTGTGCTCCGGCGGTCTGGCTTTAGGCGCCCGCGGGTCGGCGTGTGCCGAATCGAGCAACAGCAAGGTCAGAAGTATGGTTACAGAAGCGCGTACCTGACTCATTGAACTTTACTCCTCGATAGAATCCAATTTCTTCCCGTTTCACCGAGTCCATGTGAGCGACAACCACGCCATGCGGCCGAATTCATTGACGGAACCTGGTCGGCCGAATTCCGTGTGTTTGTCGTCAGTCAGATTCTGCGCCGTGAAGGACATCGTCAGCTGCGAATTGAGTTCCCACAGATAGTTCGCGTCCAACAGTGTGTACGATGAAATGGAGGGTTTCGGCAATTCCTCCATATGCCGGATGGCGATCTCAAATGTCATGGTGTCGCCAATCTCCAGAGTCGAGCGCACTTGACCGTAATAATTGGGGTCATTGGCGAGTGTATCGTTTTCGACACCCACGGGATCTGTGCTGTCGGCCTCCAAACGAAGGTCCTTATGCAACCGGGTTCCTCCGGCACTCACTTTCCACGCTGGTGTGATCTGATAATTTGCCCAGAACTCGAGACCATAGACTTCGCCCTCGATTTTATTCTCGATTTCGACTGGAATGGCGCTTCCGCTGCGCAGCTTGTCCCAATCGTGGTAGTACGCGGTGACCGAATAAGTGACCCTGCCGAAGGCCGAACCCCGGTTGCCTACGGCAAGAACATGGGCTACCTCAGATTGGAAGTTGGGTCCACCTACGACAATGGAATTGGGTGGCGCAGGAAAATAGACGTCTCGGTCGTAACGCGATGGAGCGCGCACCGCCCGGCTTATCGCACCCCATAATAGGGACTGCTCTGCGTGTTGCCAGGCCAGCCGCACGGTAGGAAGGTATTCCAATCCGGTGTAATCGTTGTGTTCGAGGCGTAGCCCTATGGTCGCCTTGACATCATCGGTCAGGGTCCATTCATCCATGGCAAACAGGTTTTTCCATTGCAGGCGACGCGAGTCCGGGACGAAGGTTGAAAAAAAGCCGGGTTCAACCTCGTCCCGTCCGTGGCGGTACCCCGCGCCCCACAACAGCCGATGGTCGCCGAGGGGCACGCCGTATTGGACCTCAAGATCGAAAATATCGGCCCTGGGCTGAAAGAGGATAATGTCTCGACGCTTGGCGTAATCCCAGTAGGCCTGCACCCGGAAATCCGCTTCGCCCTCGAGCTGGCGTCGCCACCGGGCGAGCAGGTTATTGCCCGACGTATTCACGGATCCGAGGGTATAACCGGCGAAGATCCCACGATCCTCGGATTCCGTACGATAGATATCGCCTTGCAGCGTGATTTCGTCGACCGCACCACGCCAGTCGCTTCGGAATCCTGCCTGCAGCCGATCCGTACCATCATGGGGATTGGCGCTATCCATGAATCGCGCGCTGCTGTCCGACTCAAAAATTTTGCTGTAGACGCGGAAATTCCCGCCCGTGCCGAATCGGCTGCCATAGCGGGCGCGGACCCCACGCTCGGAATTGCCTGCATGCGCCGCCGCGAGCCACCCCTGTGTTTCCGCCGCTTCGCGCGTGATGACATTGATGACGCCGTTCACGGCGTTGGTGCCCCACAAGGTGGCACCGGGGCCGCTGATGACTTCAATTCGTTCGATATCCTCCAACAGCACATCCTGCTGGTCCCAGAAAACCCCAGAGAACAGCGGCGTGTATACGGACCGCCCGTCGATCAGTACGAGTAATTTATTGCTGACGGCGTTATTGAACCCCCGAGTGCTGATGGCATATTGCGACGATGAAATTCGGGCCACTTGTATACGAGGGGCGAGTCGTAAAGCTTCCGGCAGCGTGGTCGCGCCGGCAGTCTGAATATCCTCCTGTGTGATCACATAGATGGAAGCCGGAGCCTTGGAAAGAGGTTGTTCGTGCTTTGAGACCGAACTGACCCTGACATTGAGCAATTCGGTGATGGACATCGCAAGAAGATTTTCCGTCGTAGTGTTCGCTTTCACCGCCGCTGAAATTATAAGGAGACTGGCGAGTTGAAGCAGAACAGAAAGAGACACTTTAAAGCGGCTCGCATTTAATTTCATTCACTGCTCCTAGGTGGGCCTCACCAACATCCTCTGAGGGTGTGAGCCGAACGGCTTTATTCTATTTATAGCCTAGCCGAGTCACCAGGTGTTCGCGAATCGCAGAACTTAACAGATGCCATAAGTGAGCAACATGCTGGAAAATAGTGGTGGTTTGAACTTCAGCGCGGACAGCGACAAGTGGCAGCGCGGCTTGTTTCGATCGGTTTATCATCGGACTGATTTTCTCTTGACGCGGCATCATTAATACGGACGTTTGGCGAATTAAGCTTCGCTGAAATTTAATATCCTTGGAATTAGCGCATTTATCTTGCTTCTTGGGCGATGACGGGATACAAGATTTCAAATTATCAACACGCGGCTCAATGAGAGGATACACACATGAATACCGAAACCGAACCGATGTTAGTTGAATCTGACAACGCTGACACTTCGGGTGAGCCGGCATTTCCTGTGGTGGGTATAGGCGCCTCTGCAGGGGGAATTTCTGCACTCACTCGCTTGTTTGAAAATATGCCGCGTACCGTCGACATGGCATTTATCGTTGTTCAGCACTTGTCGCGCGCTGAAAAAAGCGTGACGGATCAAATCATTCAACGTGCCACCCGGATGCCGGTGAAGAGAGTTACCGCCACAACGGTCATTCAAAAAAACACCGTCTATGTCATCCCGGAAAAGAAATTTCCCGCACCTGCAGATGCCACTATCGAACTGGGCGAGTTGGACCCCGAGTTCGGGCCGAGGACTGTCATCGACAAATTTTTTCGGAGCTTGGCTGATGCGTATAAGGAACGGGCCATTGCAGTCGTTTTGTCTGGAACGGCTGCAGATGGTTCGATAGGGATCTCGAAAATCAAAGAACAAGGTGGCGTGACGCTCGCGCAGCAGCCGAACGATGCCGATCACGACAGCATGCCCCGCTCGGCCATCTCCACTGGAAACGTCGACTTCGTTCTTCCTGCAGCCGAAATACCGCAGAAGCTGATCGACCTGTGGTCCAATGCCAGCCAAATTCGCATTCCAAAGCCCGACTATCGGCAGTTCGAGGGAACCCGAGAGCCACCGCTTCACCCAAACGATGAAACCGCAATTGAGCAGATCCTCTCTTTGCTCTCGACCTACACCGGACACGACTTCAAGGATTACAAACGCGCAACGGTTCTACGGCGCATCGAGCGCAGAATGCAAGTCCGGACGGTGCCGACACCGGTCGGATATTTGGAACTACTGGAAAGGGATCCGCAGGAGTGCATCGCTCTTCTGGCGGACATGCTGATCGGGGTCACCAATTTCTTCCGGGATCGTACAGCCTTTGATACCCTGGAGCGCGACTTCCTCCAGGAACTCTTCATTGGCCGCGGCGAAGAGGATGAGATACGCGTTTGGGTTGCGCCCTGCTCGACCGGTGAAGAAGCCTATTCCATTGCTATGTTGCTCGCCGAGCAGGCCGAGTTGAATGTCACTGCCCCAAGGTTCCAGGTTTTCGCGTCTGACATAAACGATGCCGCCATCAAATTTGCGCGAGTTGGCATTTATTCAAGTGCTATTGTTGCCGACGTCGCGCCCGGTCGCTTGCGAAATTTTTTCCTCAAGTATAACGACCAATATCATGTTCGGGAATTCATTCGAGATCGCGTGCTGTTCGCGTCCCACAACCTGCTGCAGGATCCACCATTTTCAAAACTGGACTTGATTTCCTGCCGCAACCTTCTCATCTACCTCAATCGGAACGCACAGACCAGAGTTCTCCGGTCGCTCCACTATGCGCTGAAACCAGGTGGGCTTTTATTTCTCGGTAGCGCCGAGTCAGCGGACTCCGCCGACAGATATTTTGAACTGGTGAACAAAAGCAGCCGGATCTATCGAGCGAAAGCGCTTTCGCAGGTATCCATCCGGATTCCAAGTGTTGAAAGAGTTGCCGCAGTCAAGATGCCGTTACCGGCTATTGAACG
>DJFO01000311.1:11772-17165 GCA_002432555.1 Marinagarivorans sp. UBA5870 | reverse complement strand
ACTGAATTTGCTCCACGCTTCCAAACGGGCAGACCGCTACATCCACGTGACTCGAGGAGAAGATGCTGGAGACATTACCAACCAGGCCCTGCCCGAGCTTCAACGTGATTTACGAATTGCGCTTTTCGAGGCACAACGGCATGGTACGAGCAGTCTCACTCACAATGTAGGGTTGATCATTGAAGGGCAGTCGGTCTTTGTTAACATCACTGCCAAACAGCTTCGGGATGACGAGGGTCGCCAGATCTTTTTTGTCATCTTCGAAGAAAAGCGAGGCCCGCGTGAAGACATAGCGATTCCGGTGACGGATTCCACAGACGCTGCCGTCGTGGCACAAATTGAATCGGAGTTGCAGATGTATAAAACCGAGCTCCGCGAGGCGATCGACAGCGGACATGTATCGGCTCAGGGACTGAGGTTATCAAATGAAGAGCTTGCCGCCACCAACAAGGCGTTGCGGTCAACCACCCAGGAGCTTGAAGCCCATCGCGAGGAACTTCGCTCGGTGAACGAGGAATTGACTCTGGTCAATTCAGAGCTGCAGTCCAAGCTGCAGGAGGTGCACAAGGGTAACGACGATCTCAATAACTTGATCAAATCGTTGGACATAGCCGCGATTTTTATCGATACGGAAATGAGGATCAAGCGATTTACGCCGCGGGCTGCTGATATTTTCCGCGTCATTGGGGCGGATGTAGGGCGTCCGCTCTTCGACATCGCCCACAGCGTGCATTACCCAGAATTCCCGCGGGACGTGAAAGCTGCTCTGCAAAGCGCCGGCTCCTTTAAGCGTAAAGTAAAAAGCGATATCGGAGATGAGTACATTGTCCGCCTCCGCACCTATCGGACTACCCAGAACCAAGTCGAAGGTATGCTGATCCTCTTTATCAATGTCGCTACGGACTGCCACATGGAGGGCGAGCGAATAGAGACGGCGTGAGATCTTTGACCGTCAGGCGTCCATCGAATCACATGCGGGTAATTTCACAACCGTTGCGTCAAAACCGGGACATGCCGATAATACTTTCTCGATTCCCTCTCGGCCGTATGAGCGACTACTACCTGCGCGCCTTCGCCCGCGAGCAATTCAGATGCGATTTCCTAATTCATTGGAGTGTCTATTCTTCCGTTAAACTCTCAGCAGTAGATTCATCCCATTATCGGAGGGCGCTGGCGAGTTGGACGCATCTACGCCGCAGGCGCTCCTAGCCTCCCTGTAGCGATGGAAATGTCTCTGAACACGCCCATCATCTTGCAAGCCTGAGACACATTACCAAGCTTCGGCAGGCAGGCGACATCAACCCCGTCGGCCTCCAGCCACTGCGCCAATCTGAATAGGTAAATGTCACAAAGTTACATGTCCGTGTTTTGGCTTGCAAAGCAAGGTAAGGTGTGCTCTTATTCAGGTTTAGAATAAATTTTATTTATTTTTAAAACTGATCGAAATTAGCAACCCGACCAACGGAGTTCTTATGGCCTTCAACAAGGCAGCAACAGCCCTCGATGCGGCATACAAAATGATTCCGGGTCTCCCGCTGTCAGGCGGTTTCAGGACCATCGATAAGTGGCATGGCGTCTCAGGAACGATTCAGAAGCAAACAGGAGGAAAGTTATATATTGGCTCAAACGGCGATGTTAGTCTTGCAGGTGGTGGTGCCTCGATCCTTAGCAAAACCGTAGGACAATGGGTGGCGCAGGCAATCGATGCGGCGTATGTAGGCGCAAGCCATGGAAAAGTTAAAGACAGCCCTATTTGGGCAGCAATTTACGGATATCAAGCTAACACACCCTATCCGTTCATCAATGCAGCTGGCACGGGGGCAACGCTCAGTCAAAGCACAATGCCCTGCCACAACTGCGGAATTGTGTTGCCAGTGGATTGTGTTCAAGTAGACCACCACATGCCTCAGGCGAATGGCGAGAGTTTATATACGTTGAAGGTAATGCGCGCCCTGGACTTGACCACGGCACCAGCCACTGGCGGAAAAGGCCTAGGACCTATGATGGCCGGAGGTTTGGCGTCGGTGCGTCTTGCACCCAAGGCGCGCGCGCGGGGTGATTATGATCATCTTGAGAATCCAAGTGCAGCCGCTAAGTGGACAACTAATGATAAGGGATCGGCTTTTTTAAGTTTGATGGTGATGGTGGGTGCCGGGGCCGACGTTGAGCGCATGTGCATGAACTCACTGTTTAATTTAGTCCCCCTTTGCCCAGCATGTAATCGGGTGAAATCAGACTGGGTGAAGCCGCTTGCCTAATTCACCCCGCTACGCAAGCAGCGCTAGTGCCATAGTCCATTGTTTGTCGCATAAGCGCTGATGCATTATCCCGGCAAAGCCCCGCCCTTGCTCGCCCGCTCGAGCCGCTTCGATCACTGCATTTAAAGCCAGGAAATTGGTTTGATCGGCGATCGCTTGAATAGCGGTAAGAATAGACGTGATGCTGCTGGTTTGGCTGCTAAGCTGATCGGTCACCCGTTCAGTCTGCTTCACCTGAGTCGAGATTAGCGAAGCCGTCGCAACGGCTTCATCGAGAACCGCGCGGGCATTCGCTGTAATCTGCGAGGTCTCTTCGAACGCGGAGGCTGTCGCTTCGACGGCCTGTCGTGTGGCAACAACCCGATAGTTCATTGCTTTAAGAAAATTCTCATTGGCTGCCAAGATTACCCCCTTGGCATCGAACTCGATGACCGCAAGGGACTTATTGAGAGCGCTGAATAAGGCATCACGATCGGCCAAAGCCCGACGAGATTCCGTAACGTCGCTTGCAATCTTGATTACCTTAGTATTCTATTTCCACTTCTTACGGGGAAATAGCTCGCCTCCCGCCCGATAGTTTGGCCCGCCTTACCGATCCATTTAAATCTTCCCTTTCGTGGCTCGCCTTCCCTCAATTTTTCCCAGAAAGTCCTGTATTCCGCGGACCCGGCATAGGTTTGCTCGCACATACGACTGTGGTGGACGCCTTTCAGCTCGGCCCTGGTGTAGCTAGTAATACCGAGAAAAATGTCGTTAACATTCAGAACCGTGCCGTCGGGAGAGAACTCAATATAAGCCACAGATGATTTAATAGCGGAGAGATCCTCTTCGAGGGTTCTTCGATCCGCTTCCAGAGCGGCAAGAATAGTATGCTGTCCGTTCGGTCACCCGAGTCGCTCGCACGCTGCTACTTCACGCTGCAAGACCAATCCGATCTATACGCATTGACTTGGACAATCTCTGCACGCGCCTGAACCGCGCGCGCAAGCCCGTTGCCGGACTCGGTTGCTGCCACCGGAGAATCTTCCTCCAGAGGAAGATATTTAACGAGCGCCCGCTCGCTCGTGCCGACATCATACGGGCACCTGGAGATGGCGGAGAGGCTCACGCGGCGAGCGGTCGCAGAGGCACGCGACATGCACCGCCAGGTCGGTTACTGTGCGTCTTGAATTCGAGGCGAAGGATTTTTCCTCCAGGCTCCTCTAACAGGACACAAAACTAGCGGCGACGCATTATGCGGCAATCTGACCTCAATTGGCTTGGCAAGCTCCGGTCTGGCAAGGCCAAAGACTTTCACGATTTTTTTGACCATTTCTTCCCCCGGCTTTACCGCTTTGCCATGACGCGCGTCAGGGATGCGCGGCTGGCCGAGGAGGCGGTGCAGGAGACGCTGAGCGCGGCCATCTTGAATATAGATTCGTATTTGGGCGAGGCTGCTCTGTTCAGCTGGCTGTGTACCATCACCCGCCATGAGATCAGCCGCGTTTTAAAGCGTGAGCTGAAACATGAGGAAAAGCTGGCCCCCTGGGATGACGAAGCGACTGTGGCCGCGCTGGAGTCTTTGGAAAATTTGCTGGATTCCGATCCGGATACGCACTTGGAGAAAGGACTGCTGGCCAACCAGGTGCGCTTTGCCATGGCCAGCCTGCCCACACATTATGCGGACATTCTCGAATGGCGCTACCTGCAGGGCCACACAGTGGCGGACATAGCACGGCAGCTGAACAAAACCTACAAGGCCACGGAGTCTCTGTTATCACGCGCCCGCGAATGTTTTAAAGATGCCTTTCTGGCGACCTCTGACCCGTCGGTGACGGAAGTGAGCAAACCATGAGCGACGATAAAAAAACNNACCGACGAGCAAACCATCGAAAAGTTGATTCGGCTCGGTGGCCAGCGGGTGGAAATCGACCCGGCTTGCGCTGCGCGGGTGAGGGACAAGGTGTATCAGGCTTGGTTAGAGAAGCACGGACAGAATACTCGACCTGCGGAAAATGAGACGTGGAATCAGCGCCGCTTGCAGCGAATCAACAAGCGCACCTGGTTGTTATTTGCCGGACTCGCCGCGACTATTTTGTTCGGCGTGCTGACGATAAGCCGTCTGCCTCAAAGCATTCAGAAGACACCGGAGGTGGTGGCGACGGTCATGATCGTGCACGGCAAGGTCACGCAGAACGGTACGCTGCTCACGCCCGACTCCGCTGTGTCGACGGGTCAGAAAATTGAAATCGGCAACTCCGGTGGTTTGGCGATCATGTTGGCAAACGGATCGCTGGTGAAGATGGACCGGCTCACCCAGGCGCATTTCAGTAGCCCACACGACCTGGTGCTGACAACCGGCGCGGTTTATTTCGATTCCCAGGGAAGAGGCAATATTCGCGTGCACACAGCGCGCGGCGTGGCCCGCGACATAGGTACTCGATTTGAAACGCGTTTCTCGAACGATGAGCTACTCGTCCGTGTCCGGGATGGCAAGGTCAGGGTGGACCAAGCCGAGACCGCTGTTTTTGTGGCATCGGGACAAGCGTTGCAGTTGGCGGATGGCGCCGCCAGCGTTACGGAAATTCCGGCGGGGGAATCGTGGCTTTGGGCCGATGCGATGGACGAAGGCTTCAACCTCGCCGATCGCCCCATGGCGGAAATTCTAGCGTGGCTTTCGCGCCGCGAGGGCTGGACTTTGAAGTACGAGCAGGAAGCCGACCAGCAGCGGGCTCGAGCGGACATCATCCGCGGTCGCCTGAGCATCAGCGACAGTAGAGACATGCTACGGCAGCTCTCGTCGATATCGGACATGCGCTTCCGTTTCGACAATCAGATACTCGTGATCAGCTACCCCACGAATTAGGACCCGAAAATGCCCACGATTTTCGTACGCTGCAGCGCGGCGCTTGGCGGCTTTTTTCTCTGCCTCGCCCCCTGCGTTGCTATTTCCGATGTACGCCTGGAAATCCATTCGGCGTGCAAGAAGGATCCCAGCCTCTCCAGCATTCTGATGAGTCACGAGTTCGAGCCTTTGGGCCTCGTCTACAGCGAGCGGCTTATCCAGCCTCACATGAAGGCGATTGGCATTCCCGAGGGAACCGCGAAGGATCGTTTAACCGCTTTTCTTTCGCCTTATGGCTTGGGCCTTGTGCA
>DJFO01000311.1:7245-11726 GCA_002432555.1 Marinagarivorans sp. UBA5870 | reverse complement strand
GCTGCTGGACGACAACGGCGTCCCACTCGCTGACACCGTCATCCGATTTAGCAACCCGCCGCACTGGGTGCGAACGTCCGCGAGTGGCTGCTTCCTTGTGCCGGAGCAAGTGCGCGACAGCGATCAGATAATTGTCGAGGGCTTTGTTCCCTACCCACTTCGCCCCTCCGCGCGCGATTGGCTTAAGGTTCAACTGAAACGACACAGTGAGCCGCAAATCGAAGAAATCTCGGTTATCGGCAGCCGCTTCAAAATGGTCGAACCCAGTTTGCTGACATCACTCGACCGGGAGGATATAGCCCATACGCCGCACTTGGGCGACGACATTACACGCATGTTGAGCCGGTTGCCCGGCACCGCCGCTGGCGATTATTCGCCGAAAGTAAGTGTGCGCGGCGGCATGCCAAACGAACACGGAATTTACCTGGATGGCCTCGAGCTCCACCAGCCGTGGTATTTCAAAGGGCTGGACGGGCTCGTGAGCATTGTGGATTCGAATATTATTGAATCCGTCGATTTCCTGTCCGGCGGCTTTACGGCGGACTACGGCGGCAGAACAAGCGGCCTTACCCACATTAAGACACTGCAACCGGCAGACATACGCCCTACCCTCGGTGCCAGCTTTATGACGGCGTTTACCCAAGCCGGCGGCACCAGTGAGAACCACCGCCACGGCTGGTTAACATCGATTCGGTCGGGCTATTTAGACTTGGCTTTTCAACTGGCGGGTATCGATGCCGATGTGCGTCCCCGCTACTATGACGGGTTCGCCAAAATTCAGACTGAATTGGGGGACTACAATACGCTCGCCCTCCACGCTTTATCCGCGCATGACGATTTTGACCTGGAGGATCGCAGTGATTTGCAGCTGGAAGAGCGCGTTCAGGATGGGTCCACCAACGCGAATATTTGGGTGTCGCTGAACACAGATGTGGATGTGCTCCAAGCAACCAATGTCCTCTTCCTGACCGATTATTCCCATAGACTCACCGGCTATGATGCGGCGCCCCTGGTCGGCTGGCAGGATGACCGGACCTATCGGGCCTGGGGAATCCGCTCCGACTGGGCACTCAGCCCCTGGCGCCATCATTTGTTTAAATTGGGCGCCGACATTAAATACCTGGAAGCCGGTTACGACTACGGCCTCTCCGTTCTGGTGCTCCCTTACCACCTCAACCCCGACCGTTATGAAAACACGCAGCGAAGGCACGTTTTTGAGGTAACGGGAGAAGATCACTCGGCATATGCCGCTTACCGGATTCGTTTGGCGGACAAGCTGACCACGGAGGCGGGCGTGCGCTGGACGCAACAGACCTATACAGAAGCCGAGGAAAGCCACACCGGTGCCCGCGTCAATGCGGTTTACGATGTTTCTCCCTCCACCCAAATGAATTTATCCTGGGGCGAGTTTTATCAACCCCAGGCGATCGACGAATTAAACCTTGGCGACGGCCAAACCGAATTTTTTCCCGCTCAGGTTGCGGAGCACAGCGTTGTTGGCCTGAAGCACGAATTAAATCCATCCTTCACCCTGCGAGCGGACCTCTACCACAAGGATTACAGCAGCGTATTTCCACGGTACGAAAATCTTTATGAGAACGTCGGTGTTTTTATCAAGGAGGCGGTGGGTGACCGAATTTTTCTTGCGCCTGACCGATCCGTTGCGGAGGGAATTGAAATCGGTCTGAGCTACGACAATCAACAGCGCTTTTCCAGCTGGGCCAATTACAGCTACAGCCGAGTCGATGACCACTTCGATAACGATCAGCGGCCGCGCACCAAGCACCAACGCCACACCGCAAACATCAGCCTAAATTGGGATTGTGAACGATGGAATTTCAATATCTCCGGCCTCTTGCGCAGCGGCTGGCCATACACCCCGGTTCGGTACTCGGGGGACAGCGGGGCACAACCCTATATGGACCCGGCGGACTACAACACCGAGCGACTCAGCCACTACATGCGCTTCGACGTCCGCATCATGCGCAACATGCCTCTGCGCAACGGCGACCACTTCCAGTACTACCTTGAGGTTTACAACATCCTCAATGCCGACAACGAATGCTGCACCTACTTCGACAGCGACGATAAAGGAAACCGAATTCCCCAATCGGACACCTGGCTGCCACTGCTACCCTCCTTCGGCGTGCGTTATACCTTTCGATAACCCGCCCCGGCCGTACCGACTAGACCAAACAGCCGTCGTTCGAGAGATCATGGGTGGCGTCCCCACGCGCGAAATCTTCGGCATGGATGCTGCGTCTCGTTGTGCACGCTGAGCTACGCAGTTCCGAGTCGCGCTGCCGCGCCGTCTACCGGCGATACCACACTTTCTAGCGGCCTCTCATAGTGAAACGGAAAACTCTGGAGCAGGCTGAAGCTTCCTGTTACCATCTGTTTGGATGGTTATGGGATGGCTAATAGATGGTGGGAAGTAAATATGTCTGTGCATGAACTAAAGCCGAAGGGCGGAGAATCCGAAAAAATCACAATTAACCTGGGGTTTATTGACCTGGGTCAGATCGACCTGTTGGTGCAGGAGGGCTTTTATTCCAACCGCACCGACTTTATACGCACAGCGATACGAACCCAGCTCACAACCCACGCAGAAGTGGTGAAGCAAACGGTAGCCCGCAAAACCTTCGTGCTCGGCTTGCAGCACTTTTCGCGGAAGGATCTTGAGGCGGTGCAAGCGGCTGGGGAACAACTTCAAATTCAGGTGCTCGGCTTGGCTCGCATTGCGGAAGATGTCTCACCGGAACTGGCGCGTGCCACCATTGCTTCGGTCGCCGTGCTGGGCGCTTTCCAGGCCAGCGCGGCGGTTAAGGCCGCGTTGGCCGATCGAATTCAATAGGCAGTAAGAGGTAACCATGTTTAGGAATAACGCACTACAAGCTGGAATGCGCGAGGCCATGCGCCAGATGCGCACCGGCGGATTACGCGAGGCCACCGCGACAATTCAACGTACGCTGCGAGGCCTCGCACCTGATGCCGCGTCCAACTCCTCTGCTGCTTCCAATGAGGAACCGATCGAAGGCGAATTTTATGTAGTCGCGCCAGACGCTCTCCCCGCGCCGAATGGTGCCAAGGCCAATCAAGAGCAGGAGCAAGAGCACTCTCAAGACTCATCCACGCACTTCCGCGCCCGCGATCGGCGTCAGTGGGGATTCACAAGACCGGTGCGCCATTCCCGGCCAACCCCCGATCGAGCGCCCACCGAACAACCCGGGCAATTTCTATCGGGGTCTTACACTAATCCGGCGGGAACCCGCGGATACAAGTTGTATATTCCGAGTAGCCATCGCGGGCAACCGCTCCCGTTGATCGTCATGCTCCATGGCTGTACGCAAAACCCAGACGATTTCGCCGCCGGCACCTGCATGAATTCGCTTGCCGAAGAACATCAGTGTTTTATCCTCTATCCCGCGCAGGCACCCACCGCCAATCCCAATAAGTGCTGGAATTGGTTCGAGGCGTCTCACCAGCGGTGCGACCACGGCGAGCCCTCTATCATTGCCGATCTTACCCGCCACATCATAAACACCTACGCGGTCGATAAACGCCGAGTCTACGTCGCTGGACTTTCCGCTGGTGGCGCAATGGCCGCCATCATGGGCAGAACTTACCCCAATCTTTATGCTGCAGTCGGCGTGCATTCCGGCCTTCCATACGCCGCCGCCTACGACCTGCCTTCCGCATTTGCCGCCATGAATAAGATGGGCGCACCGGTCAGTCGCCGACGCGACGCCGCCGCCGCAGGACGTTTCGTCCCAACGATCGTATTTCATGGAGATATGGACAAAACCGTGCACCCGTGCAATGCGGATGAAGTGATTGCGCAATGTGCAGCGCTCTACTCGTGTAACGGGGTGGACACTGGAGCGGCAAAGGATCCGCAGGTCATCCGCCAGCGAGGGCAAGTACCGAACGGCCACTCCTACACCCGCGCCATCTACCGTGATGCAAACGGTCGAGCGGTGCTAGAACAGTGGCGTATCGACCAGGCAGGGCACGCATGGTCAGGGGGGAGTCCGCGGGGCTCATATACCGATCCTAAAGGCCCCAACGCTTCGCGAGAGATGATCCGTTTTTTCTATGAAAATGTGCTTGCTTAAAGTGTCAGAGAGAGATCGCTCTCGGAGTTGAAAAGGTAAAAAAGCTGCGCCTGTAAAGGCCGCTTCCCTGCGGCCCAAGTGGCGCCCTTTCCCGAGGCGTTTAAGGTAGGTCAAGCGCGCAGTAGCCGTTGCCGACCGGGAGCGCGGGCGCCTCACATGCGGCGACACACTCGTGGGATATAGGGGTGGCTGGAGGATTTAAACTCCTGTCAAACACAGCACCGGCGTAGGTGACCAGCTCGAGCAGAGGGAATTCGCAGCCGTTGGTGGTGATGCAGCCGCTATTAGTGCGTTTATAGCCTTCTTGACATTCGGCGGGCTGCGGAGCCCTGACTGGCAGATAAAACTGGCTAGCAACCAGCTTCA
>DJFO01000311.1:0-7239 GCA_002432555.1 Marinagarivorans sp. UBA5870 | reverse complement strand
TTCGCCTTCTGCAATGCGCCAGTACGCAAGCTCAATGAATTTTCCACTCGCTCCGGTCTGCCACAAATCCACATCCGAAATTTCGCGTGTTGGCTTTGTGCTGTTCAAACGGTACTGATCGAAGCTGAAGCATGGGCTTGTGATGCAGACGATACCGTTATTCTCGACGGCGTAGAATTTACCCTGCGGCACATCGGGGCCGACCGCAGCAAATGCTTTTTCCGCCCAAAAGCGACCGAGCTTCACGCCGTAATCGGTTGTCCCTTTGAGCAAAAGGGTCTTGGTGAGATTACCGGAAATGGCGGTGAAAGGATTGAAGCCAAGCTTGCCCCAATCCGGCGTGCCTACATAACATTCAGCACGGAAGCGACCGTCCGGGCATTGCATGCGTTTGTGATTAACATGCTTTACAAAAATACCGCCGCAAAAGGGTGTGCCACATTCACGCAAATCCTGCCGCGCCAGGAAATAACCATTTTGGTCGAAAGCGATTGGCGCGACTTCGTAGACTTCAGCAACCACCGAATAAATGATCGTCTGGCCCTGGAGGTCACGCCAATACAGAAAGCCCTCTACGAACAGAGTTTTACCGTCAAAAGAGAAATTTGCGTCATACTCCACCCCATGAATGTCCGTGTATGGATCCTCCGGCAGGCCAATCGCATTCGACAAATCGCTTTTCATCGAGACGTTGGAAAAGGCTATCCGATCTCCCGTAATTGTAGCGGTGAAGCTGCCAGAAAGGGTCCCGTGTCGTTCTTGACAGTCCCCGCCGGGACAATCTTCCTGGGTATAAAGGATCTTGCCTTGCGTGATCTGGAAATTATGCGTCTCGGAAACAGGGAGTTCCTGAGCATTGACCCCCAAATATGGTAACGCGGTAAATACAATGAACAGCCACTTCAAAATTATTTGCTTCATAACAAGCACTCCGCTTTGTATGTTTATTGGAATACATCGGAACTCCTATGTCTTTCATGCATGGTTTTTCATGCCCGCCGCGACGACGCTACAATCGACTGCTGCTTTCGCCCGGGATTTCCGTAGCACGGGCGGACACGGGCAGAGGCTAACCAATCCGCGGAGCCCATGGGAATTGAGAATTCTTGATTTGCGGCATACATCACCCTAATAGAGTTAACGGGTGAAGTTTTTCGGCAGATGTCCTTCTTCATCTGCTTTGATGCGTAATTCAACCCAATACGTCTCGGGAGCATGTTTTTGAAAATAAGCCAGTTGCCATTCGAGGTGCTGCAGAAGGGTCGTTTCTGTGGATTTAGTACAAACCCAGATAGCATTTCGCCCCAAAAGGGCGGCCAGGATACCCAAAACAAATCCACCGATCGCCCATAATCAACCCCCGTTACCAGCGTATCAGGATGATTGCTCAACAGCACCGCGAGGCGCTTGAACTCATCGGTGTACTTACCATACTCTTTACTTTTGGTCCTGCCCATAATGGACCCCTGCGGGAGGGGTAACCAGGTATCCATTTATGGGTGTAAGCTCAGGGTGGCTTTTCCGGCCGCCTATGCAAAACCTTAGGCGTCACACACCATGCTTCTCGCGATAAAGAAAGCGATTCGAGCTGCAGAACGGAAGTTCTACGAACGACTTCACGAAATGCGGCAGGAACGTGAAAGTCCGGTCAATTACCGGTCAATCGAACTGTCCGCGAAGGCTCTGCGGTACGTCGACCTATCAAACCACGTTTATCTGGTGCCGTTTGAGAACATCGTCAAAATCGAGTTCGTTCGGGAAGAAGCCCTGTTTCCCTGTCTCGATGGTCCGTATCTTGAGACAAAGTGGAGGGTGAGTCTCTTCAGAAGTACGCAAATAGATGTGATGGATGAAATGCCGCATAGAAAACAGCTAATTGCCGCATTCTCTAGCCATGTGCCCGGTTTTGATTTATCTGCCGTCGCAGAAGGCCTAGGTTCGAATGTCGCTGGAAAATGGCTTTGTTATCAAGCTTCCAATACTGAATCCGGCGACGCCTGACCCTCCATCAAGAGGACGAGGTCCGGCCAAGATTCATGAAAAAACAGCCGCCTTTCTTGTTAGTCACTGACTCTCAAGTCATTTGTAGAAATGCGGATGATTTTTGGGCTGTAGCGGCTGGCTGGAGTTTCCGTCAGGGCGCCGCGGGCTGTAACGAAAGTTGGCTCACTTCCCTGCGGATTGCTGTTGAGATATCCCCTCGAACGCTACTCACCCTTCGATAAGTCTATGCGCACAGCTTCGTAGCTAACCAATCCGCGGGGGCATGCAGGTCGATACTTATCTATGATGTTCACGCGGCGGGCTATGCTTCCAGTGCTGCCGAATACATCGACTTGTTGTTTCAGACAGCCCACGAGCGACAAATTGCCCCGTTCAATGTGACAGCTCATGCCTCACTGTGCACTTGATTTTTATCAGCGGTTTAATGCCGACAATCTGGATCGTCATTCCGCTCTCTTTTTTTTGACAAAGACCGGCTCAACCGAACGCAACGCCCCAAGGAACTGGCTTTTCTTGCGCTAGCATGAAAGATTGAAATTTCCGGAATATTTGAGTCGATCATAAACACCGCAACAGACCTCATGTCTTTACGAAGGTGCGTGCGGAAATTTAGGGGAAGGATTGCATTAGTTAAGGCTAATCCGTGTTCCGAATCAGGTTTGGTTTGCTGATTTGCGTTCAGGTTTTTCTGAGAGTTGAAAAGCCTCCGCACACCGATACAGGCTCCAGCTTATCGATAAGTTCGCGCCGCAGTATGTCGCATGGGTCTCTCCATGGGGTCTGCGGCTTGCCTTGTGATGGGACTGATCCTTGCGGTTTGCGCAGGGACGTGGGTCGGATAGACATAGTCGAAATCAATCAGGAGCGGCAAACTATGCGGGCTGCTGCCGCAATACCAGTGTTTCCTCGGTGAACTACCGTTGCGCCACTGTTCGATGACTTGGATTTGATAATGCCCTGGGGTGAGGCTAGGCGATACGAGCTTGACATGGCTGCTGATACAAATTAACTTTGTGCCACAACTTGTGGAGTCCGCCGGAAGGATCACTTGGCGCCCGTCCCGCTACAATCTTGTCTTGCTTTGCCGTAAGGCCTCTTAATTGCTAAGCATCTTCATGCATTCTGCGCATTCTCTGCGGACGCAGTTTCGTTAGTTTTTGCCTCTCGGCAATGGAACAAGGATTATCAGGTAATGATAAGATTTATTTGGACGTCAGCAATAGTCTGCTTGGTTGGAATCTCCTTGGGCGCGACTGCTGACGCCACATCCCCCGACATGAAAACCTTCATTGAGACCAGCAAGTATATTTCCTGGCAAGGCATTGAACCCGATAAATGGTCCAGCTTCTGGCTGATCAAACGTTATATCTCTCCTAAAGCTTTTTTTCAGCTGGTTCCACCAAATTCCGAACCGCCCGAAGGTTATAGTGGAATATTGCTGGACATGCCAGGCGCGCTTATCAACCGAAGCAAAGACACATCGCTCTTTGCCCAGATCAACGATCTACTGCCAGAAGAGCATCCCGAACTCGAGTATATCGAGCAAATCATCTATGACGTTGAAGTGAATGTTTGGGAGAGGCCCAGGCACCCGCACTCAACGTGGTTTGAATCCATGTTCCGCTCGCTACAGGAGCGCTATCAAAAAGAATCTGTACCATCCGAATGTTACTTGTTGTTCTTTGATCAGCTTGCGGAAATTGCTAAGAAAACCAATATCAGTGCTGATCTTTATCAGAATGCTTTAACGCTAAAAAGTGAGTGTCCTGGACTGCCTGCTCGTAACGGCAACGCCGTTCCGGCACTCGGACATCAGGAAATCCTCAATCACATCAGCACCGGAAAGAAAGTGGTTTTTGTGGATACGCGCGAGGACGAAGAGTTTGGTGAAGTTCATCTACCAAACTCTGTTGTACTCCGTCTCAGGGACGTCAATGCGGAGTCGGTAGAAAATATGTTCAAAGATGCAGATTTGATTGTTCCTTATTGCGTTAAGGACTTCCGTGGATTTGAGGTGGCCAAAGCAATTCAGCAGCAGGGATTGCAGAACGTAGCAACCTTAAGCCCGAATGGGCTAAAGGGATGGCTAACTGCAAAGCTTCCTGTCGTTAAACCAGGTGGGTTCACTGAGGCGGAGGCGGCAGACGCGCTGTTGCAATGCGCATTGGAGGCGCGTCAATGTTTGGAGGGCCTATTATGAACCAAAGGTTCACGCGTTTTCTGGTGAGCGGAATTATTATTCTGCCCTTGCTTTTGTGGCTATATCAGACCGGCTCGCCATTAATCTACTTGACGGATCATGCGCCAGCAGGTCAGCTTCCGTACGTGCTGTCAAAATTGTTCGCGCTATACGCGTTGGCTTTCATTCATTACCAGGTCATAGCGGTCTTGCTCGCAAAGCTCGGCAACCACTTTTCACGCGGGGTTCACTTTGCCATTGGATCAATGATTCTGTTCCTATCGCTATCACATTTCTTGCTATTCGTAACGGCAGCGTCACTCCGGCAGGGTGGTATGGCTTGGAGCTTGTTTACGTTTGACTTCGGTGATTTTTACCACACCTATCTCTCAGTCGGTCTTATTAGTCTTCTCCTGCTCGCCATAGTGGTGCTGTTGGGCGCGTTGCGATCCCGATTTCGCGGTCCGGCCTTTCGGGTCGCTCATCGTCTGTATTTCCTGGTCATTGGTGGTGTCTACCTCCACAGTCTCTCGGTCGGATCTGAAGTGCAAAGTGTCTGGGGTTTGCTCTATTTTGTGACACTGAGTTCTATCGTCTTGACCTTATCGATGTTGGTGTTGATTAGAAGCAGAAGGGAAATGGCTGGCTATGCGTCTCTTTAAAAAAATCCTGACCTTCTCGGCGCTTCTAATTGCGCTGCATCTACCGACGCAGAGATTGTTGGCCGATGATGTCATGCTCATTGCGTATGATGGGCAGCATTGGTATCCGTATCTGCTGAGTTTCGATCCAAGTAATCCGGCGAAAATTAAGACTCATAATAAGATTTCGGCACTACCGGATGTCCGCCATGTGACGCGTGACCCTAAGACTTCCATCATATACTTCGAGTCCATTGATGGTCGCCTCGGCCGCCTGAAGTCCGCCGACACAGATATCGAATGGTTAGAGCCGCTTGATGTTCGTGATGTGACTCAAATTCGCGTGTTTGATAACGTGATGTTTCTGGTGGAGCTGGTCGACGGGAAAAGCGGCGATACGCATATTGGTCGTTATGATCTCCAAACAAAGCGATACGCTCACCTTTTCAAGCAGGAGTCCAGCCAGTTTTTGCCGTTTGTCACGGAAGGGGTCCTCTATTACAGCAATGTGAGCTGCAGACTTGCTTGCGACCCGCTGATTCAAGACGTCTGGGCGTTCAATCTTCGTTCATTAAAAACGAAACAAATAACCATGCTCAACGCCATCACGTCGCTGCACTCCGCTACTGCAACATATGGCTATATCTCATCGAATGCAGAAGGCCATTATCGTATTGGTCGGATCGACATCAAGAGCAATCAGATCCGTTGGCTAACCGACGGCTCGTCATCGGACTCGAATCCCTCCCTTTCAGCTTCAGGCGCTCTTTATTTCCTGCGGAATGGCATAAACGGGGCACAGCTGATGCTAATAAATGATCCGTATGATCAAAAAGGCCGACCGCCAGTAAAATCTGAAGCACAGTCAGTTTCGTTACCTGCCGGCATACAAAAAATCCGTTATCTCGAAGGAAAAGGTTGAGCATGATTTCTATGGAGTTCCATAGCTGGAAAGCTTCCCAATTCAAGCACATCAAGGTGCTTCACATAGTGATGTTCGCGATAGCATTTTTTGCTCAGGTTGCACAAGCGGATGATAGAAAATCGGCCTCACCAGTATCTCTGATCGGAGACTATAAAAAAGTCAGCTTTTCTCCGATTAAGGGGGAGCGCTTTGACATACCCATTGTCTTCAAAGACCGTAAAAAGATTGCCGCTATCGAAGTTGACATATTGACCGAGGATAATGACCTCGTGCGGTCATTGAAGCTTGAGAGCCTGCCAAAAACAACCAAAAAATCTCTGGTGGTTGTCTGGGATGGGAAGGATCAGAAGGGTGAGGTGGTTCCAGATGAGGCCTATTTCCCCATGGTTCGTATTTTGCCAAAAAGAGGCAAAGTGCTTGAATACAGTGCCAAAAGTGACCTTGCGGGTGAGGAAGTCTATAAGTTCGACAAAAAAATCAACCCAGGTTCCATCGAGTATGACCTTCCGGAAACGAGTCGGGTTCTGATCCGTTCGGGAATTTTCAACGGTCCTATGCTCAGGACAATCGTCGACTGGGAGCCGCGTACCAAAGGTTTTCATGTGGAGAGATGGAATGGTCGGGACTCCGATAGTCTTAAAAACATTGAATCCATGCCAGATATTTCTTACTTAGTGATCGGCTATCGGTTGCCGGAAAGCGCTATTTTGACCTATGGCAATGCGAGTCTTTCCTATAAGGATTACCGACAAGCCAATGGGTGGCCGATAAAAACGGCACGAGCAGATGAAAAGGTTCTAGAGCGAAACGGTCGGCCTGTAAGACCTGAATATTATCTGCCGATCGGCCAGCTAAAAAGTGCCGCTATTTCCGTGGATTTGACGAATGTCAGCAGCGGCAAATCCGAAACAGAGTTCAAGCAGTTTGATGAAATCGTAACGAGTGTCAGTATCGCGAAGGAAGATGAGTTTTACCTGGACCAGTCCCGCTATGAAATCAGCTTCTTCGTCGACAATGTGTTTATCGCCGAGGAAGAGCAAGGATTTGTTCCCTTCAAGTGGCGCTGGTCACCGGGCCGTTACGGTATTCAGCTCGGCGAGCACACTCTGACGGTGAATGTGTCGTCATACAACGGCCAGGTGACGGTTAAAAACATGAGATTTGTGCTGAAAGAAGATCCGCAGTGATCCCGCGGTGTCATCGGCGCTAACGGATTACCTCTTTCGGTTTGTATCTCAAAACGGTATTCAATACAGGGAGACAGGGTTATGTCCATAAAATCGCGCTGGCTATTGGTAGCCCTCGTCTGCGCCTCCGTTTCTTCGTTATCAGCTGTAGCAGCTGCACAGACGGTGCTTAATCTCGCGCCGAGCTGCCAGGGAGCGTCGGTGACTCCGGTGATTATTGACCCTGCCGATGATCGAATGCAGCCACTGACCATTCAGGTGCAGGATCCCGACGGAAATCCGGTAGCCATTACTACCCTATGC
>DJFO01000202.1 GCA_002432555.1 Marinagarivorans sp. UBA5870 | reverse complement strand
CTCAGCCCAGGATAAAGAGCCCTCGGCCCTGGATAAACAGCCTTCAGCTGCAGGTAAAGAGCCCTCGGCCCAAAACAAAGAGCCTTTTGCCCAAAGCAAAGCTCCCTCAGGTGCGGCCAATAAACCTTCCACCTCGGCTCATCAGCCCTCAGCTAAACTGGAAGGGGCTTCGGAGGTAAAGGGGACGACCGCGGCTCTCCAGGCTTTGCCCGCTGGTGCGTCAGAGGCTGTGGTTGCTGGCAATGATGCGACGGTGCCGGATGTACAAGTGCAGATGGACGCGTTGCCGCTCAACATTGACAACCAATGGATCCTCAGCGTCAATGGCGACGTCTGCGTGCTCTCTACCCCCGCGCTAAAGTTTGACGACGGCCAGGGGGCGTCACGCCTGCAAGTGGTTTATACACCGACTTACTGGCTGGTGACGACCCAGTCGGACATAGACCTGAGTTACCCCGGCACTGGCCTGTCGGTCGACGGCACTCACCATTTTCCACTGGAGAAGTTGGTGCGCGACACCGATATCATGTTCGTTAAAGATTATCAGGTGATTACGGAAGCATTTCTGAGCGGCCACAGCTTGCAGATCTCTCTGGGATTTTGGCCGACTTGGCCGGTCACCGAAACCAAAGTGATCTCCGTACCGCTCAATCATTTTGCGCGCGCTCATCGCGCATGGAAAGTTTGTCAGTCGCGTGTTAATGCGCGTTAATGGAAGGAAGGAGTTACCATGGGTCTGCGTCTCAAGTTCAACCTTGTCCTGTTTTTTATCGTTTTGATCGGCCTGCTCTTTTCAGGCATCGTCAGCCATAAAATTCTGCACGATAACGCTCGGGAAGAAGTGCTGGAAATGGCGCGGATGATGATGGAGAGCGCCAGCGCGGTGCGCAGCTATACCGTCAATGAAATAAAACCGCTGCTCAAGGTGCAGCAACGCCGGTCGTTTATTCCCCAAACTGTGCCCGCCTATGCTGCCAGCCGCTACATCCGCGCGCTGCAGGAAAGTCATGCGGAATACAGTTACAAGGAAGCAACGCTCAATCCGACCAATCCGGCCAACCGTGCTTCCGAATGGGAAGCGGACATAGTCAATTGGTTCCGCAACCACGCCGAGGTGCAGGAGGTTATCGGCGAACGCGAAACCCCCACCGGTCCGCAGCTGTACATGGGCCGCCCGATCAACATTAAAAATCCCGACTGCCTGGGCTGCCATAGCACCCCGGCGGAAGCGCCGGAAACCTTGATCGAAACCTACGGCAGCAATAACGGGTTCGGCTGGAAAATCAACGAAACCGTCGGCGCGCAGATAGTTTCGGTGCCCATGTCCTTGCCCCTCGCGCGCGCTAAGGAAACCCACTTCACCTTTATGGCCGCTCTGGTCGGTATTTTTTTGGTGATGGGGGTAATTCTCAACTTGCTGTTGCATTTTATCGTGATCAAACCCGTTCGAGCCATGTCCAGTAAGGCGGATGACATCAGCATGGGCAATCTTACGGTCGAGGAGCTCTCGGTAACCGGCAGCGACGAAATTTCATCCTTGGGGCGCTCTTTCAACCGTATGCACCGCAGTTTGACCAACGCGGTTAAGATGCTCGATGAGACTATGGATCCATGAAAAAAAAGCCGCTGCCAAAAAAAATTGCTAAGTATGCTGTGGACAGTGTGCTCGGCAGTGGCGCTATGGGAGTGGTGTATAAAGCTTTTGATCCACAAATTGAACGTCCCGTTGCCATCAAAGTGCTGCACGAACATTTGCGCACGAGTTCCAATGGGGACGAGCTCGCCGCGCGCTTTCTGCAGGAAGCCCGCGCGGCGGCGCGCTGTGCCCATCCCAATATAGTTACCGTATTCGATTTTGGCAGCGAAGGCGTGCCCTACATAGTGATGGAATATGTCGAGGGGGTGGAGCTGCGCGCGCGGCTAAAAAATTCATCGGCGATCAGTCTGGAGTCTGCGCTCGATATCACGATTCAAATACTTGACGCCCTGGCTCACGCGCACAGTAAAGGCGTGGTGCACCGCGATATTAAACCGGACAATATCATTCTGCTTGGCAACGGCACGGTAAAAGTTTCCGATTTCGGCGTCGCGCGGTTGGATACCTCGGACCTTACAGGTACGGGGTTCATGATCGGGACGCCCAACTACATGTCGCCCGAGGGCTTGCGGGGTCGGTTGGTGGACGCCCGGTCGGATCTGTTTAGCGTCGGGGTGCTGCTCTNNTCTATGAACTGGTCGGCCGGTTACGGTTTAACCGCGATACCCCTCTTGCGCAAAACCTAGAAAAAATCCAGGGTAACGACCATTTGAGCAGCCAGAATTTCAACCTTCTACAGCGCATACTGACGCGGGCGCTACAGGCTGCACCGGGGGACCGCTATCAGAATGCGGAGGAATTCATTCAGGCGCTGGAAGAAATCGACAGTCTCGATCCGCTGGCGACGGTTGCCTTTGCCCCATCTCAAGACGAAGTGCCGACCCTTACGGATAACAAAGCGGACTCCGCCGACCAATGGAGTGGCGAACTGCTTTTGTCGCTCGAGCAGTCGTTGGCCCCTTACGTTGGCCCCATGGCGAAACTGCTGGTTAAAAAGGGCAGCCGCAGCGCGTTTACCCTGGACGATCTTATCGCCCAGCTGGTGCAACATATTCCCAATCAGGCCGAGCGCAGCCAGTTTAAACTGAGGCTCGAGAGGTCCGGCATTACCGGTCCAGTGCCCGTTACCGCCGGCGGCGCTGTTAAAACTCCGCCGGAAAAAACCCGCGTGCTGTCGCAGGGCATTAGCGAGGCAAAACAGGCGGCGCTTACTGCGCTTCTCACCTTTTATACCGGACCGATCGCCAACCGGTTAATCCGCAAGTATCTGCCCGAGTCTTTGGACTTCGCGCAGCTGGCAGCCGCCTGCGCACGGCACATTCCAGATACCGCCGAGCGGCTGCAATTTATCGAAAAGGCGAACAGGCTTTAGCGCGCCCGAATATTCGAAAGCTCACCGGCGCGGCAAGGCATGCCTGCGGCGTCCTTCGTCCGCGGTTGAGCTGTCATGGCAGTAGAACCCAAGTGGATAAACCAATGCAGTCGCCTCGATCGGATCAGCCTCTCGCCAACCCACCACCGGACCGCGCGTTGGCAGCCGGACGGAGGCGCTTTTTTAAGGGATTGCTCCTGGCAACCGCGGGTTTATTCCTGTTCGCCTGTATGGATGCCGCCACCAAATATCTTACCGCTCATTACAATGTCCCGTTTGTGGTGGCCATGCGTTACCTCATCCATTGTTCGGTGATGCTCTTGATCCTGCTGCCGCACCAGTCGCGCAAGCCGTTCAAAACTCAGCGTACGGGCTTGGTGGTGGTGCGAGCATTAGCGCTCCTGTGCGCCTCGCTATCGCTTGGGCTGGCCCTGCAGAGGATGCCTTTGGCGGAAACATCCGCGATTAATTTTCTTGCGCCCATATTGGTTGTTTTGCTCGCGGGCCTCCTGCTCGGCGAGACCGTGGGATTGTTGGGATGGCTCGCCGTGGTGGCGGGTTTTATCGGCGTTTTGTTGATTGCCCGTCCGGGCAGCGGCCTGGACACAGTGGGGGTTGTGTTGGCGTTATGCGCCGCGGCCTCCAACGCGACTTATCAATTATTGTCTCGCCTACTCGCCAGCAGTGAGAAGTCGATTGCACTTCTGTTTTACACAGCACTCGCAGGTTCGCTCGTTTTTGGTGGCGCTCTGCCGTGGTATTGGGAAAACCGAGTGCCCAGTCAGCTCGAGCTCGGTTTGTTTTTAGTGGTGGGTCTCGCCGGTGGTGTGGGCCACTATTTATTTACGGCAGCATACCGCTACGCGCCTGCGTCGCTTTTAGCGCCCGTGACCTATCTTCAATTATTGTGGGCCGGCTTGCTCGGCTGGCTCGTGTTCGGCCAACGGCCGGACGCAGTAGCGCTTTTGGGAATGGGAATTGTGGCAGCAGCCGGGTTGCTGATGGCAGCGAAGTCACGTTGGATGGCTCGGGATAACCCCCAGCCGCCACCGCGTCGTCTAAGCTAAAAGGCGCCGAGCCAATTCAAGACAGGATGACAATATGGATGACGAGATATACCGCGCTCCAACTGCGGAGCTGGAAGTTCAACCGACGTCGGAGGAACGGCAATTTTACGTGGTGTCCCCCCTGAAGCTGTCGGTCCTTTACCTCGGAACCGTCGGCATGTATACCGTTTACTGGTTTTACAAAAACTGGCAATTCTACAGGCGCTCGAGTGGCGAGCGGGTGTTACCGGCCGCGCGGGCCATATTTTTTATTTTCTTCGTGACTTCGTTGTTTCGAACCGTAGACGCTACCATTAGGCGAAACGGCATCAGTCACGTTTGGCGGCCAAACCTTTTGGCGGCCTTATATGTTGCTTTGTATATTTTCTCGACCGTCTGCGAAAAACTTTCAGATAAAGATGTAGGATCTCCGGTGACCGACATACTTTGGTTGTTGACGTTTCCCTGTATGCTCGCCGTTTTGCTGCGCGGCCAGGCCGCTATCAATGCCAGCCAAAGAGATCCGCAGGGCAGTTCAAATAAACAATTTACGATTTACAACATTCTCTGGTTGGTCGGTATCTGGTCACTGGTGATTTTTGCATTTGCGACAGGTTCCATCTAGGCGAATGCCGTTACACCTAGGGTAGCGCGTGTTGGATCGCGTTGAGAGAGAAAAGGGGCGGATCTCTCCGCCCCTTAATTTACAGTCTAAATAGAATGGCCCTAATTTGAACGAGTCTGTGCGTATTTGTATTTCACCCGCTGGACGTATTCCACGGTCCAGATGATCGGTTCAACATACACGTTTTTATCCGCGCCCCAAATCATCGGATTTTTGATTTCACCCATGGCCGCAAGGAAGCCCTGGCGATCACTTTCGATCAGATCCTTAAAGTAATCATTGCTCTTGTAAAGCTCCTTCACGCGGGATACCGTTTGAGCGTTGTTGATCCACCCATCCACGCCATAAGGTCCCTTCGGCAGGCGGTCTTGGGCCTTGTCCAGCCACAAGCGCAGATCGTTATTGGTGCGGTTCATTCCGTCCGCGTGGCAACCGATGCAAGAACTGCCGGTGTTCAAGCGCGGATCGCCGGCGCGCGCAAACTCTCCTGTGGCGCCGTTGCCGTTGGTATAAGAATACCCGGTTGCGCTGGCGATATTGTCTGCCGCTTCCGTCAAAATGCGCGGGTCGCGGACGATATTCGTAAAGGCATCGACGCGGCGTTGGTTGAAGCCCCCGGTCAGGTAATATCCCTGCAAACCGTTTGGCAAGTTGTAAATGATTTCCGACGCCGACTGCATGGCGCCGCCCACACCCGTGTAGTGGCGACAGAATCCAAACCCTTGCACCGCGCCCGGTTGGTTGTCGCAACCAGCGGTGGTGGTGGGGGCGAAGCCGGGAACGCCTTGACTGGTTGTCTGGTTCAAGCTGGCAACAAAACTGAAAGTGCCGCGGGTGTCGTCGCGCACGGCTGCGGNNCCACGAATATCACGGCCCGTCGGATCCATGTAAACATCGAATATGCTTTTGTCGCGACCGCTCGCCAGTTGGCCGGTGAATATATCCCACGTCTTCCAGTACCAACCGCCGTTTGGACGTTTGGCTCGCCACATCAACCGGGAGTCCACGGTGATCGCGTCGAAGGTGACCATGTAGTCATAAGAATCCATGCCCTTGCTGATATCGACCTGGAGGTTCCGCTCCATTTCGTCCGCATAGAAAGGATTCATCATGATCGCGTTGTACACGTCCGGGCGGGTAATGGTGTAAATCAACTGGGCAGTCTCCACCCATTCGAATGCGTTTATATCCACGTAGGAACCGGCGGCGTTGGTTTTACGCGCACCCTTAAAGCCGTCGATATAAGGCGGGATAGTGCCGCTTTGCACGGCGCCTTCCACGTTGCCGTGCAGGATGCGCTCCCAGATGCGCAGCGCGTGCGCGGGATCTTCCACCGTGCGGTTGGTGAAATTGTATTTCTGCTGCTGCACGGAGGCGTTTACAGCATTGCCGAGATAATCTCGTTTACCGTTACCAAAAGCCAAGTCGTCGTCCGAGCCGCCGAAGAGAAGTTTGGTGACCCCTTGGTTGTAACCCCAGTAGTCGCGAATATCGAACTTATACAGGATGCCTTTGCCGTTCACGTCGGTCGGATTGACGATTTCCGGCGCCCAGCGCGCCGTGGAATTTAAGGCTTTGGACAGGCCAACGCGCACAATGTTGAGCTGCTCCGGGGTGAGGCCTTCGTTGTGCAATTCATGCATGGAGGTATAAACAATGTATTGGCGATCCTCCCCGGCCAGTTTCGCCTTGTCGTCGGCGATCCATTGTTTAATTTCCGCTTCGGAAAGGGTAGTGCCGGCCGGCACGCCGCGCGGCGTTTCAGGCAGCAGGTGTTCGACGCGATCGCGCCACGCCTCGACGGCCTGTTGCATTTGTGTCGCCGCTGTGGCGCAACTGGTGCCGGGGCAATTGTGCCGGTCTATTTTCATCCGGACTACGAATTTGGAATTCGCCGGGTCTTTGAAATTAACCCGCGTGAGGGCGTACTCGTGGGCGAGGGCAACATCGTTGTCCGAGTGCATGGGCGCCTGATTGCCGCCTAGCTCTTCCGGAGTGGCAGAGTTGTGGCACACACCGCAGCCACTGCTGCGCAAATATTTGTAAAGGGTCTCTTCGAAGGCTACGCGTGATTCCTCTTTATTAAAACCCGTTGCTTCCTCGTCAACGAGCACCGGCTCATAATTCACGCCGCCGCGGCCGTTCGGCAATACCGCATAACCCAGCCCGGCCGGCAGCGTACCGGAACTGGAAGAACTCGAACTCGAGGACGAGCTCGTGCTGGACGAGGTGCTCGAGCTGGAAGATGAGTTCGAGCTGGAGGATGAACTTGAAGTAGAGGATGAAGTGGAACTCGAGGATGAACTCGAGCTGGAGGACGAACTGGTACTGGAGGAGCTCGAGCCGTTCGGCGAGCTTGTGTCTCCACCACAGGCGGTTAGGCCGAGTGCCAGCAACACCGCGCCTCCATAGGATAAAAATGTCGGATTCTTGGATTTGGTGCTCATGGTCGCTTCCCATTGGCTGGTTATATTATTGTTGCAAGCGGTAAATGGCCATCGACTGGCGGTGGCGATTTTTACATTGCACAAGCGTGGTTATAAAAAATTACAGCACAAGCGTGGTTATAAAAATTACAGCAAGCCACTTGGTCACCCTAACACCACGCATTTTTGCCACTGGTGAGGAGTCTCACTGTTTTTATGGTACTTGCATCAAATTTTTTTTCGGAAGAGAAAAATGAATAACACCGCGGTTCATAAAGTGTAAGTTTTGCCGAATTTTTCCGGTTATGGTAGGAATGAATAAATCGATAAATCCCTTCAAATTGTTTTTGATAGAAGGGCGCCCGAAAAATCGGTGCTCGAAAAAATTCCCGCATATTTTCACTTCGACCAGATCTTGCTCGCAAAAAAAGTGACCGAAAACTATTAAAAAAATAACTGCTCGACGAGCGCGCGATAGGCGACCTCTCGCTTTAATTTACGCGGGGAACGGTGATGATTGGGGCGGTGATAATTGACTCTTGGTCACAACCGCGCCGCCACTGCTTCGCCGCGCTGCGGTGTGGGTTGTTCGAGCGCCTTTACCGCGTTCGCGCAAAACCGAGATAGACCTTCGAACATGCATCGTTTTCGACGCGGGCGGGGTTCAGGATGTTTGCCGGGTCCTGGACTGGACGCGCGAATGCGGCGTGGACTTACCGCGTCGGGAAATTGTTTGAAAGTCGCAGGTCGAGGCATTACGCTTCCAGGATCTATGGGCCCGGAAAAAGCGAAGCATGAAAATAGCAACCTACAATATCAACGGCGTCAACGGTCATTTGCCGGTTTTATTGCGTTGGCTGGGCGAGAGTCAGCCCGACGTGGTTTGTCTGCAGGAATTAAAAGCTCCCCAGGAAAAGTTTCCCGAGGCGGCGCTGGCCGAGGCCGGTTACGCCTCCATTTGGCACGGCCAAAAGAGCTGGAATGGTGTAGCGATCCTATCGCGCGTCGGCGAGCCGGTCGAGGTCCGCCGGGCGCTGCCGGGAGATCCGGAGGATTTGCACAGCCGCTACATAGAGGCGGCGATCAATGGCATTTTGGTGGGATGCCTCTATCTGCCCAACGGCAACCCGGCACCCGGCCCCAAATTCGATTATAAACTTGCATGGTTTGAACGCCTGCACCAGCACGCAGCGGAACTCATGCGCGCTGATCTGCCAGCGGTGATTGCAGGCGATTACAACGTAATGCCGACGGAGATGGATGTTTATAAACCGGAATCCTGGCGGGATGACGCTTTATTTCGACCGGAAACTCGCGCGGCGTTTCAAAAATTGGTGAGCCAGGGATGGACCGATGCGATTCGGACGCTCTATCCGGAAGAGCGCATCTATACCTTCTGGGATTATTTTCGCAATGCCTACGGGCGCAACGCCGGCTTGCGCATTGACCATCTCCTGCTGAGTCCGCAATTGGCCCCCCGTCTGCGGGGCGGTGGGGTCGACCGCAATGTGCGCGGCTGGGAAAAAACCAGCGACCATGCGCCAGTCTGGATTGATTTGAAGGATTGAGACGCGCAAAAAAAACCGGCGCCTGGGGAGCGCCGGCGGGGGTGTGGGTCCGAATGGACCCACTTATTCTGCGAGGTTCAGCTCGCCACTCAGAGTGGGGACCGTCCAGTCGACGTATTGACTGATGTTGACCGCGCCCGCGTCGGTGGTGACTTGCCCCGTGGTGCCGGACTGGCCGAGCAAAAAGCGGTTGGCGTTTTGGATCAGCGGTTGCAAATAGGCGTTGCGCCAGGCGCAGTGATCGCCGGAGGCGCCGACAAATGTCACCGCATCCTCCGCGCCCAAGGCTTGATAAATTCTTTTGCCTGCGACCGTCGCTGCGTAAGTGGACTCGATATTTAATCCCCTGTAGTTCTGCAAATTCCCCGGGTTATCCATGATGTACAGTCCGCGCGGTGCCACCAATCCGACAATTTGATGGGTGTCGATCGGCAGTTTTGCCGTATTCGTCGCGAAGGGTGTAAAAGCGGAGCGCGAGTACCAGGGGCGATAATTAATAGCGTGCGCGGGCTGCTCACCGCCAGTGCTCGGACCGTTGAGGACAGGGATCAATTTCAATGCAGACAGACCGCCCACCCCGGATTCGACCGGCATAGTCAAGGCGATCCGCGCATCGAAGGCGCCGGCGGCAAACGCGGCTTTACCCCAGCGGGAACAACCTGTGATACCGATCTTGGTCGGGTTGAGAAGGGTGGGATTGGCTTCCAGCACGTCGATGATTCGGCTGGCGCCCCAGGCGGTTGCCATAAGCGTGCCGGCGGAATGGCCAGTGCCGTACAGATTGTAGAAGCCGCCGCTGATATTGCTCGCATCCGCCGCTACGTCGCCGTCATTGAAATTGATGATGGCGATGCCCCTTTCCTTGAGTGCGGTTTTCAATTGAGCGGATGTGAAGCTGAGGGCGATCACCGCGGGGTAGGGCGCTCGGCCGGTGGAGGGCAGCTCGAGGGTTGCGCTGTAATTCAGCGTGCGATTGTTGTGCGACACGCTCACGGAAACCGCACTGTTGGTCACCGAACCTGTCACGGTGGGTTTTGCCGGCTTTTCACCGTAAATATAGGTGTACGCCTGGCGCAGGGTTTCTTGCCGGCGGCATTTCCATTCGCTTTTGCTGGTGATGCGCGTACCGCTCAATTTCAAAAACGGATNNCGGCAGCTTGGCCTGGTTCGGCAGCCCGCTGGCAGCGGGTAGCGCGGGAACTTGGCAGTCGGCGCCGGGATTTTCGGCCGAGCTTGTGCCGGGTTCGGGCTCTGGCTCCGGTTCCGGCTCTACAAATTTACCGTCGGCGGAGAAAATGGCGAAACCGGCGATGGTCGCGTTGTCCACCAGGGTCTCAAGTTCAATGGTCAGTTTGCCGTCGCTGACTGGCACGTTATTCACATCGATCGTATGCGCGGTGTCGTGGCCGGCGGCGCCGAAAAGGTCGAGACTCGTTGCNNACGTTGAACGACCGGTTGCCGGCGGTAGTCTGGTAAAGCTCAACAAAATGCAGTTTGAGACTATAGGTCGCGTTGGTCACCGGAACTTCGTAAGAGTAAGAGCCATAGCGCTCCGTTTGAAATAGCGTGTCCTCATTGGTGCCGGCGATCGGATCCGTCGTGGAATTAGCCGTGCCGCCGGTGGAAAACTGGTCCGCCCGATATTGCACACCGTTAAAAGTGGTCGCGTCGCCGCCCGAATTAATGGCAACAACCAGCGCGGCTTGGTTGGAGCCGCTGCTCGAGCTGGAAGAACTGCTGGAGCTAGATGAACTGCTGCTGGAGCTGGATGAGCTACTGCTCGTACTGCTGGAACTGGAAGAACTGCTGGAGCTTGAAGAACTGCTGCTGGAGCTGGTGGAGCCTCCGGGTGTGGGGTCCGTGGTTCCGCCGCCGCACGCGGTCAGAGCGGCAAGCAGCAGCGGAGTCGTCCAGCGGCCGCAGGTCGATAAAGGAATTTTTTTGCACATAGTCATTACCGGGATGGAGTGGCGGTTTAAATAATTATTGTTGGTAGGCCGAGCAGAAAGCAGGAGTTGCCCCTGTTTCATTGTTTTTTATACCCCGTGACGTTTTCCGCTGACAAGACATCAGCGCGAAATCTGCGCGGTATTTTTTCAATACGATAATTGGGTCAAATACTATTTTTGCGAAATATTTTTTTGAAAAATAGGAAAAGATTTTGGAAAAATATTTCGGCTAAAAAATGCGGAGAAGACGGTTAAAAATTTTCTGGCGGCTTTGGTAAAAGGTTTTTATGGGGCGAGCTTGCCAGCCCGTGGAGCCTTTGTTGCAGGCCCGTGCGACGCGGCTGGTGAGTTGCCTGCCGCGTCGCGAACGACCATGTCTTACACGTTCAAACTAACGGCTTTAAAGGCCAACATGGAGCGGTCTTCATTTTTGCGAATTTCCATTACGTAATTCGCAAAGGACGCGCCGAATACGCTGTCGCGGGTGCCGGTGGTATCCTGCGGCCGACCGGTGTAATCCGGGTGATTGCGGAAGATCTCGTCGCAGGTGGCGTCGGGGAAGGCGAGCTGGGTATCCAGCGTTACCCGGCCGTTGACGACAAAACGCAGGTGGATGTGATTGGTGCGACCGGCGTACCAGCCGGGGAAACAGGATTTAAAATACACCACGCCGTTGGCGTCCGTCACCTGCACGCCGCGATGCCAGCGCGACTGCAGCGCTCGCTGATTATTATTGGCGCAGTACTCGCGGAGAAATTGTTCGGTGCTTGAGCTGCCGCTGTTATCGGCTGAATAAAATCCCTCGCTATTGGTGTGCCAGAGATCGACGGTGACGTCCTCCAGGGGTCGACACGCTCGATCAAGAGCTTGGATTGCAAATATGACTGGCACGCCTTCCTCGCCATCGGAAATATCCTGCCGGAAATTGTCTGGATTGAAATAACAGGGGCCCAGCGTGAGATCGCCCGTCAGGCGGCAGACACTGGTGGGCGCGGTAAACGGGTTGGGAGGCGGGAACGCTGTTGTCATGGACGCGGTACCACCGGAAGCCCAGCCCGCAGCCGGCGCGCCGCTGCTGGAACTGGAAGAGCTGCTGCTCGAGCTGCTGGAAGAACTGCTAGAACTGCTAGAGCTGGATGAACTGCTGCTGGAGCTGCTGCTGGAACTCGAGCTCGAGCTGCCGCCACCGCAACCCAAAAGACCCATCACGGGAACTGACATCAAGGCCGATCCCATGACCTTGACGAAGCGTCGGCGGACGGCTTCGGGTGTCGTAAGAATACTGTTATCCGAAGTGCGTTTTTTCATAGATTTACCATGCCTGCTGTTGCGGCGCTGTCAACGAACTCCGGCCGCAGGTTTTGAATTGAATAGATCCTCTTACCACTGCGGCACCCTAACACCGGCACAGCACCCGGCGAGTGAGGGGGTTCACTATTTTTTTGCAAACCTCGTCAATATTTGCGGTTGTAGAGAAAAATGTATCGCACTGGACGTTACTGGAGTGTCAGCAGTGCAGCTTATGGTGAAAACTACTCTGTATTTCCCTGTTCGGCGCTGTCGACGCGTCCGCGCTCCGCGCGGGGGGCCGCCTGCCCTTCAAAGGGCGCGGCCGGCAGGCCAGCCGCATTAAAAAGATTGGCGTCGGTCGGATTAT
The DNA here is from genome assembly GCA_002432555.1 of Marinagarivorans sp. UBA5870. The sequence continues at coordinate 6,424 of DJFO01000202.1, read as the reverse complement.
CTGCCCATGCATATCGCACCCAGACAGGCTGAGCGACTTTCGGATGCCACACGAGCAGCTGTTTGCCTTGGATCCGCGCGGACGCCCAGCGAAATTGTTTGTCCTCACCGGCAACGGCAATTTCCCGTAAGCGATCGCCGCGGATCCGCAGACCATCGCCCACCTCCGTAAATTCCAGAATTAATTTTTTACCGCGGCGCTTCACGGAATGCAGCAGCGGGCCGCTCGCAACCAGCCCGGTTTCACCATAGGCCACTTTTCTTGCCGCCAATGCTAAGCGCTCGCCGACATCTTTTTTATTGAGGGGATGGAGATCGTTCCACTCACCCGTGTCGATGGCTACGGCCATGGCGGTATTTGGCACCCTGAGAGCCTGCCGCTGGGCTTCGCGCAATTCCGCCCAGGCGCTTTCCGCCGGCTCGTCTTTGGGCTCGAGAAAATTTGCCAATTGGACGAATAAGAAGGGAAATTCCCCCTGGCGAAAATGCTGGCGCCAATCGCTGATGAGCTCTGGAAAAAGGTCGCTGTATTCCGATGATCCACCCGGGGCGCCGGCCCGTCCCACATTGGATTCACCTTGATACCAGATAACGCCTTTGATCGGCCAGCGCAGCGCGGGGCCCAACTTCGCCTTGAACAGGCTCGTCGGTTGATAATGTACGGTCGTCGTCGATGGCATGGCCGTTGAGTAAGCGCCGATCCGGTACCGCCAGGTGCCGGCGAGATCGACGGAGGTGCTGCCGATTTTTAAAGCATAGGTCTTACCTATGACCGCGCCGGGATCGCTCGAATAACTGGTCAGGCGAATCGCCAAGGTGTTGGTGCCGGCCAACAGCAAGCCGGAGGGAACCGGATAAATTCGCGGGGGGTAGCGGTAGCCGGTGGATCCCACTTTGACGCTGTTGATATAGGTCTCATCCCCGTCCACCAATGCACCGAGCCATAATTCCCCTCCGGCGCCGGCCTGGTGCGGCTGCAGTTCAAAATGTTTGCGCAGCCAGACGACCCCGTTGATGAAAGGAATCCGCTGCTCTTTGAACGAACCAGGGAGCTGCAAATTTTCCCAGCCGGCGAGCGGAAGTTCCTTGGCAAACCAAACCGTCGGGTCCGTTCGACCTCGATCCCTCTGCTCCAAATCCTGATACCAAGTGTCGGTGTTTATTTTGTCCCGCTTAATAGTCTGCTCGAGGAGTCGCTCGTCTTTAAACATTTCGGCCCCAGCGACATACTGCGGGTACTTCTGTAGGGCGGCCTCGCTCATCCAGGCCTCCGCCGGAGCCCCGCCAACCGCGAGGCTGAGAATTCCCACTGGAATGTCGTATCGCTGGGACAATTCGCGAGCGAAGAAAAAACCGACGGCGGAAAATTCGCCTAGATTGGCCGGCACTGCCGTTTTCCACTCTCCTTGTTCGTAATTTTCCTTCACTTCGCTGAAGCTGTAACTAAGGGGTACGGAAAATTGGCGCACCCTCGGCAGTTGTGTGTTGGTTATCAGGTCGGGATAGAGGGTCGCAACGCGGCGGAGGGGCAACTCCATATTCGACTGCCCGGCGGCAATCCAGAGGTCGCCGAACCAAAGATCTTTTACGTCGAGAATATTTTCACCTTCGACACGCAAGGTGTAGGGGCCGCCGGCCGCGTGCGCCGGAAAAGTCACCGACCAGCGGCCGCCTTGGGTGCGCACGGTTCTAACTTCTTGCTGCAAACGTACCGAAATAACCTCCCCGTCTTTCGCCCAGCCCCAAATTTCGCAAGGCTTGTCCCTTTGCAAGATCGCCCCATCGCTCAACAGGCGCGGCAGACGGACTTCTGCCTGCAGCGGCGCTCCGGTTAAAAGTGATAACAAGAGGATTATTAACCGACTTATGCTTTGGCTATTCATAATTCAACTTAGGTTATTTTCGTGGGCGACGCCGCGCAGTCGCGGTTTTCGGCCGCTATCACCGCGGATTCTATCGTTGATGCCCCCGTTTGCGAACCCTGCGCCGAGCTGCTCCGGTGCCTCATCTGCCAGATTAGGGGATACGTGAAACCGAGGCTTAACTTTTTTTGATCCTCTGCGAATATTTTTTTAACGGAGCAGNNCGCCGCGACCTCGCCGCGACCTCGCCGCGAGGGGATCTCTCGAGGATGATCGGAGGCGGGGAATTTCTCACCAGGTCAGGGGTATTTTTGCCGGGCCGCCCGCGTCGACACCGGGCAAGCTGGCCTCTAAGCCCGTGCGCTGACGACCGGGCTTCTGTACGGAAAAAACTTGACCAAGGAGGAAATATGCCAGTCCGTCTATTTTTATCGATTTGTCTTGTGCTGCTGACCGTGAATGACCCGCGCGCGGCAGATGCGACAGTGCCCTTCGATGCCTCACCGGTGACTTTAGTGGCTGTGTCACCCGNNCTCCGCTACGGTTTTCACAGCAATTCCAAGATGCCATACACGTTCATCAAATTTGCCGGCGTGGAATATCTGCGCAAGGACGCCGATGTCAGTACCGAAGCGGGCAGCACGCTTGAGATTTCGGTCGCCGGCGGGATTCGGGACAATCTACAGGTGATGGAAGTGGATGAGCTGCCGCGGTTTGATCTGGGTGAGCGGTACGTGATTTTTCTGCGCGGCGGCGACTGGCGCTTTAGCCCCATAACGGCGTTTTCCGCAGGCGTGTTTCGCCTGCATGGCCGCTGGGCGGATGATGCGCTGCTGTTGAACTATCAAGGACAGCCAATTGAGGGCGTCCGCGATGATCGCTTCGTTCTCGCCAGGGGACTCGCCAAGGAAAAAGCTGCGCCCATCGCCACGCAATTGGCCGAGAGCGCGCTTGCCGATCAAGTGACAGGCAATCTGTTGGCGCGCTCGGGTACGGCACCGCGCGACTCCATACAGGAACAGGCGCAGCTCGAAAGCGGCGCCGCCACCGAGGCGCGCCTGGAGGACAGTCACCCGCGCGGCCGTTTCGCCGGTTATGGGCCAATTATGCGCTTGTCGGAACTGCGCCAATTTATCGACCGCGCGCGGTTGGAGGCCGCCGGGCGCTATCCCGGCTTCGCGCGTCTGTCCCTCACGCCGGTCGCGCGTTTGACGACCGGATTTAAAGCGGCGGAGCCGCGCTCGATAACACCCGCGCGGTCGGCAATCGATTCGCCGCTGTTACCTGCGCGCACGAGTGTTCAGTGACGCACAACTTGGAGGTGTTAAAAATGAAACGATTATTTTTCGGTTTTTCTTCAGGCGCTTTTTTCCGCTGGAACCTGCGCATTCTTGTCGGTGGTTGCTGCGCTTTTTTCGCGGGCGGAGTTGAAGCTTATGATCTTAAGTCGCACACCTGGAACTCCGATCCCACCATGCGTGTGGCGACTGTCTCCTTCCCCTCGGGCTCAATCTGGCGCGACGACCTGGAGACCGGCGTCGGTCGCTGGAACGGCATCAATGGAATGTGGCTGGAATTTGATTTGACCTACGCCAGTTATGCGTCCTTTGGCTCACCCTGCGACGGCGCGGATGGCGACGATGAAAATAATGTGGCCTTCGTCAGTTCAGCCGATGTCGACGGCAACTGGGGCCTCCATTGTTCCGATAGCGATGGGTCGGAGCGATTGGAATCCGACATTATGTTCAACGCCGATATCCGCTGGCACACGGGGATTCAAGACGAACGGGTCCGGGAAACAGACCTGCCCACATTTCTCAAAGTAGTCGTCCATGAATTTGGCCACAGTGTCGGTCTCAACCATTTTGATACCGAGCATGCGGTTATGTCGCAGGGTTACGATGGCCATCTTTGGTGGGGCGGCTCGGAAACTTATCGCCATCATCCCATGCCGGACGATATCGAAGGGGCTCGCCAACTCTACAGCCACAGCAACGGGGAGATCGACGTGACGGCGAGCAATTTCGAAATGTCCGGCGCGACCAGCACGGCCCTTTGGCGCAGCAACTCCTCCAACACCTTAGTCGCCGCCGGAGCGCCGGTGAATGTGGAATATTCCGTGGCCAACGTCGGTAAATCCGGGGCGAACTTTGTCCTGGGAGTCTATTTATCCACGAACGACATTATTTCGACGGCGGATACTTATCTCGGCGGATTTTCCTATTATTTGCCCGCCCACTACATTTGGGATCGAGACCATAGTTTTGTTATCCCCGCCAGCGTTGCGCCGGGCACCTATCATATAGGTGTGGTGGTGGATACGGAGGGCACTCTCGCGGAAGTGAGGGAAAGTAATAACCGCCTGGTTTTTCCGGGCACTTGGACAGTGTTTTAACCAAAAGGAGCACGTGCTATGAGTATTGTCATCACAGCTATGGCGCTCGGCCTGTTGTTGCACCCCCCAATGGAGGTGTCGACCGTCGACCTAAAACCCTTGGCCGCTGGACTCGGGAAAGATTCGACCGAACTCGCACTTCTCTGGATTCCTACTCGACCGGATCCCGAGCCCGCACCCACGCCAACACCGGGCCCTAAGCCGGAGCCCAGACCGGAACCTAAACCGGAACCCAAACCCAACCCGCCGCCAGACGAGGGTGTGGATCCGGACCAGGATGATGACGAGGATACGGAGGAAGACCGGGATGAGGACGCTCCGGGTGGCGAAGGACCTGAGACGAATTTTCACGCCTAGTGCAATTTTGTCTATTTTCCGAATTGCCAATGTGATTTAGCCGCGGCGGCGCGGCGATTTATTTTGCGCCCAGTATCAGGGCCGCGGCCCGGCGTCCGGCGATGACGGCGCCTTCCATGGTTGTGAGGAACGGTTGGCGAGTGTAATCACCCGCGAGGACGAGGCCCTGGACCGGCGTCGCCTGGGGTGGGCGCAAATGATCATTGCCCGGCGTAAGGTAATAAAATTCGCTCGGCCAACAAACCTTGCGGAAATTGCGCACGCGCCCCGCCAGTTCCATACCGACGCGTCGGGCGTCCGCGGTGACCTCGGCCAGTAATTCCTCCGGTGACTGCCGCACGCGTTTTTCCGGTTCCGACAAAATGACGGACAGGCGGCCGGGCTGCCGCGGAAAGGTAGTGCGGCACTGCTCGGAAAAAGTGGTCATGCAGGTGCCGGGGGCGAAGGTCATACGATCGACCGGGGCGCTCGGGCTGTCCAGCTCCAACTGGAAAGTGACCGAAGGCATGGTCTCCAGCTCGAGCAGGTCCCGGGTCCACTGCTGTACGCCGAAAGCACGCCGCAATAATGCCTGCGCAGGAGCGAGGGAAGTGGCAAGCACCACCTGCTGTGCGGCCAGCGTCGTATCGCCCAGCCGCACTCCAAGCACACGGCGACCGTCCGTGAGCAATTCGGTAACCTCGCAGCCGGTCTCGACCCTGCCGCCGTGACGACGGATCGCCTGGGCGATCGGCTCGGCCATGATGTCGGTCATACCGCCCTTAAAAGCCGCCAGACCCGTGCGCAACGGGTGTTTCGCGCCCTGGGCGAGCAAGCCAAACAAAACATGGGCCGAGTAGCGCCGCGGATGCAGAAAAAACAGGCCTTCTGTCATAGGTACTAATAAACGCTCGATCGCCCGCTCGCTGACGCCGAAGCGGCGGGCATAGTCGAACACGGTCCAGGCGTCGAGACTGCCGGGCCGCAACGCGTGCTGAGCCAGCCCGGCGCTGAAAAATAAACCGAGGGCGGCGCGCTCGCGTAATGTGCACAGTTCGTTACGGCCAAAAACATTGGCGAGCGTGCGCAAGGGGTAGCGGGGCAGGGACACGGCGTACACCGCGCTCGGGCCCTCCGGAATCCGCACTTCCACCTCATCCTCCCAACAGAGGGCCCCGTCTAAATCAATTTCCGCCTCCTCCATCAGCGCGAGCATCTGGGTGTAAAACGCCGGCACCCGATGCAGTCCACTTTCTACCTGCATGCCGGCGTCATTCCACGAAGCCGTGCGGCCGCCGACGTAAGGTTTGGCTTCCAGCACTCGCACCGCAAGGCCGGCGCGACTCAGTTGGAATGCCGCGCTTAGACCCGCGAGGCCCGCGCCGATAATGATGACCTCATTCATAGGCTGCACCTCATGGCTTATCGAGGATCAACAGGCAGGTTCAATGCCATCTCACAGAAACGACGCTTGCAATAGCCGGTCGGGCGGCGAGTTCTGCATTTAGGATTTTCGCGGTATATTCTTGCGGTATCTTTTCGGCTGCGCTGCGGTGGTTGAGAAAAATCCGCGGGTATTTTTTACAAAAGACAGGACGCTCCCTATGAATTCTTCAGTGACAGTGGATGGTTTTCCCTGCGAAATAACGAAAGCTCATACGGACGACTGCTCGGCGATCCTCGAACTGCAACGGCTCGCCTATGCGGCGGAAGCGCGCTTGTACGGTGACTGGTCTCTGCCACCGCTGACACAAACGTTTGAGTCTTTGCTCGAGGAGATTCACACGCGGGAAATTTTAAAGGCGTGTTTGGGCAGCGAAATTATCGGCTCC
>DJFO01000281.1 GCA_002432555.1 Marinagarivorans sp. UBA5870 | reverse complement strand
GCGCTGGACGCCCGCGGCGATTATCCGAATAATCGGCTGGCCCTCAAGGGCTCCCGGGACCGGGCCGAAAAAGCCTCTCGACGGTAATGAACGAGCAATGGCAACGAACGAGCAAGTCCAGCAGCATGCGCAATGAATCTGATCAGCCCAACCAGCCTTCCCTGGTCGTGGGTGTGGGTATTTCGTCCGGCAATTTTAATGCATTCAAACAATTCTGCCAGGCTATGCCGCGGGATTCGAAGCTCGCGGTCATCGTTTGCCTCTACGAAGACGAAGCCAATTTTAATCTCGCCAGTTTTCTGGAGTTGGAATGTTCCAACCGCGTGCAAATCGCGGAGGACGGCGGCATGATCACCGCCAATAATACCTACTTAATTCCCCCGGGCTATACGCTGCGGATTGTGCACGATCAATTCAGGCTAACGCGGTTCAAAGAACGGCGCAGTCAGCGCATGGCGATCGACCAAGTATTGCGAGCCATAGGCGAGGCCTACACCTCGCAGTCCGTTGGCATATTGCTGGCCGGGCCGGGCAGCGACGGCACTGTCGGTCTGCGCGCGCTGAAGGCGGCCGGCGGGCTGACGCTGGTCCAGGATCCGAAAACGGCGGAGCAGGGGGCAATGCTGCGCAACGCGATCAATGCCGGCGTCACCGACCGTGTTCTCCCGGTCGACACTATGCCCCAGGCACTCATCGACTACGCCGAGCACCCCTATCTCAACTTGGAAGACAACGCCAAGGAGCATGCGGAAAACCAGCTCGATTCCATTACTGCATTTTTGAAACAAAAGGAAAATTTCGACCTCAGCCAGTATAAGGAGGGCACCGTCCGGCGGCGCATCTACCGCCGCATGAGCCTCACCGGGAAAAAAAGTCTGGCCGGTTACGTGACCCAGCTGGAAGAGGATCCCGAAGAGCGCCGGTATTTGATGGGCGATCTGCTGATCAACGTGACGGATTTTTTTCGCGACCGCCGCGCCTTTGAAACTCTGGAAAAGCTGGCGCTGGACCCGCTGATCCAACGCGCGGAGGAGGGCGACGAAATTCGCGTGTGGGTGCCCGGCTGCGCCAGCGGCGAGGAGGCCTATTCCCTGGCGATCCTGCTGCTGGAAAAAATCGACAAAGCCGGCAAGGACCTCGACGTGAAAGTATTCGCCACCGACGTGGACGCCGAGGCGATCCGCGTGGCGCGCGGCGGGGTTTATCCCGCGGGAGTGGTCAATGAATTGCCAGAAATCTACATCCAGAAATATTTCAAGGCGCTCGACGATAATCAATTTCGCGTGCACACCCATCTGCGGGAAAAAATTTCCTTCGCCACGCAGAACGTTTACACGGATCCGCCGTTTTCGCGCCTCGACCTGATCAGCTGCCGCAATTTGCTTATTTACCTGCGCCGCAGTACCCAGGAGCGCATTCTCAAGTCCTTTTATTTTGCGCTAAAACCCGGTGGTTATTTGTTTCTCGGCAGTTCGGAAAATATCGGCAGCCAAAAGGACCGCTTCAGACAGCTCTCGCAAAAGTGGCGCCTGTTCGAGCGATACGACAACGGCGACGGCAGTTATACCGCGGCGCCGCGGCCGAGCATGTTCGCCAGCATGAATTACAAAAAAGGCGAGCGGGACAAAACCAAAAAAGTTCCCGAAGCCAACTCCGGCAGCGCCGCGCGGGAGGCCTTGCTCAAGCGTCTGCCGCCCTCGATCCTGGTCGGTGCGGACAACCGCATGATCTATCTGCACGGGGACCTGCGCCACCTGGTGCGCATTCCCGAGGGCGAGCCGAACTTCGATTTTATCCGCATGCTCGACAAGGATCTGCGCTCGCGGCTGCGCAGCGGCATTTTTAAGGCGCGCCAAACCAAGGCTCCTGTTGTCGTACGCTCGCCGCAGACCTATTCGGAAAATGACCAGCGTCACCCGCCGTTGCAGATCACCCTGAGCCCTGTGGACCATCCCGAACTGCACGAAGATGCTCTCATTATCACTTTCGAAGAAACGAGCTCGGCAGGTATTGGAATAACGGCGCGCGGCGCCACCGTCGGTTCCTCCGACCAGGAAAAAATGGTCGAAGCCATGGAGCGGGAGCTGCACGACACCCGCCGGGAATTGCAGAACACGGTGGAAGAATTGGAGACCAGCACCGAAGAGCTGCGCGCGGCCCACGAAGAAGCTCTTTCCACTAACGAAGAGCTGCAGTCGGCCAACGAGGAGCTGGAGGCCAGCGCTGAAGAATTGCGTTCGCTCAACGAAGAATTGTCGACCGTCAACGACCAGCTGAAAGAAAAAATCGACGAGGTTCAGGCCGCGCACAACGACCTGGAAAACTTTATGGCGAGCACCAATCTCGCCACGATTTTTCTCAACAGCCAACTGCAGATTAAACGCTATACCCCCGCCGCCGAACGGCTGCTGCGGATGGGGCCAGGGGATCTCGACCGCCCGCTCGCCGATATCTCGCGCACCTTGGTGGATGAGGAAACGGTCGAGGACGCACGCCGGGTGCTGGACAGCATAGAGCCGATCGAACGCGAGGTGGTCACGGAGAGCGGCCGCTGGTTCGTGCGCAAGGTGTTGCCCTATCGCACGGAGGATCGGCGGGTCATAGGGGTGGTGATAACCTTCAACGACATCACTGCACTGAAACAGGCGGTGCGCAGCTTAGAAACGCGCGAACACCAACACGCGATCGTCGCCAAGCTCGGGCTCGACGCCCTAAATTTAGCGGATCTCGATGAGCTTATGAATCAGATGGTGCGCGAAATCGCCCATACCCTGGACGCCGATTTCTGCAAGGTGCTCGAATATAATCCGCGGAGTAATGATTTTCTGTTGAAGGCGGGCATCGGTTGGCGCGGCGTGGTGCCCGGCAGCACGCGCATACCCGGGGATCTGGACTCCCAGGCGGGTTACACTCTGAAGGAGCACCAGCCGGTAATTGTCGAGGACCTGCGCAAGGAAAAACGTTTTCGCGGGCCGGCCCTGCTGCAGCAACACGGAGTCGTCAGCGGGGTCAGCTGCATAGTCCCCGGCGCCAGCGGACCCTACGGCGTGGTCGGCGTCCACACTCGCACGCCGCGGCATTTCACCAAGGACGACGCGAATTTTTTAAGCTCGATCGCCAATTTGCTGAGCGTCGCCATATTGCGCCGAGAAACCGAGCGCGCGCTGCAGGAGAAAGAAGAGCGCCTCGACATGGCGCGCGCGGCGGCGGGTATTGGCATTCACGATTACGATATCAAGAACAACAGCATTCATTGGGATAAGCGGATCCGGGAAATATGGGGCATTCCGCCGGACGTGGAGCCCATTACCTATGAAATTTTTATTAACAGTTTACATCCGGACGACCGCGCCAAAAAAACGCAAGCGATCGAGGCAGCTTTGGCGGGAGCCAATAACGGCGTTCTGAAAATCGAATATCGGGTGATCAACCAAAGGGACAAATCCATCCGCTGGGTGGAAGCCACCGGCAAAGTCATTTTCCAAGGCGCGGAACCGGTGCGCCTGGTCGGAACCGCACAGGATATAACGGCGCGAAAAAAAATGGAGTTGGAGCTGCACGACAG
>DJFO01000428.1:335-2546 GCA_002432555.1 Marinagarivorans sp. UBA5870 | reverse complement strand
ATGCCGGAGCGGATGGCTACAGCCTTGGAAGGTTACCGCGGAATGGGACCCGTGCGGGTGGGCAATGCGGCGGCGGAACAGGTGCAACACGACGTTTATGGCGCGGTGGTTTTGTCGGTAACGCAAATGTTTTTTGACGAACGTATCCGGCGGCGTGGCGATCAGGGGTTATTTCAGTTGCTGGAGAAAGTCGGCCATAAAGCGGTGGCCTCTTATGATCAGCCGGACGCGGGCTTGTGGGAATTGCGCGGCAGCCGGCATGTGCACACTTTTTCCAGCATGATGTGTTGGGCGGCGGCGGACCGGTTAGCGAAAATTGCCTNNCGCGATCCACGATTTTTAGGGACGCTCGCCGCAATTGAAAAGGCCCTGAAGCCCGACGGTCGTTATTTGTTTCGTTATGTGGTGGAAGATGATTTCGGTGCGCCGGAAAACGCCTTCACCATTTGCTCGTTTTGGTACATAGATGCCCTCGCCGCGGCAGGGCGGAAGGATGAGGCGCGTGTGCTCTTTGAAGACTTACTGAGCCGCCGCAACCAGTCGGGCTTGCTCTCNNCTCTGGGGCAATTTCCCGCAGACCTACAGCATGGTGGGCATCATCAACAGCGCGCGGATTCTGAGTAAATCCTGGGAGTCATCATTATGAATCGTCTTGTTGTTGTATCGAACCGAGTGACCAAGTCCGATTCCTCCAGCAGTGGATCCAAAGGCGGCCTTGCAGTGGGTGTCACCGCGGCCATGAGTCAAGACGGCGGTCTTTGGTTTGGTTGGAACGGAAAAGTGGAAAGCCGGGAAGAGTCGGCGGCCAAGCTCGAAAAAGTCGGCAATATCGAATATGCCACCGTCAGCCTCAAGCCCACCGATTACAACCAGTACTACAAGGGGTTTGCCAACAGCGTCCTATGGCCCTTATTTCACCAGCGCCCGGACCTCATGTGTTACGAGTCCGTCGATTATCAAGGTTATCTCAGCGTTAACCGCAAGATGGCAGATCGACTGTTGCCGCTGCTGCGGCCAGACGATGTTATCTGGATCCATGACTATCATTTGATTCCGATGGGCCGTATGTTGCGGGAGAGCGGGGTGAAATGCGCGGTGGGATTTTTTCTGCATACACCTTTTCCCCCGCTGGATCTTTTACGGACCGTGCCGGGTTATCAAGATATATTGACCTCGTTAATGAGCTACGATCTGGTGGGCTTTCAAACCGAGGCGGATTACATCGGCTTTTACATGAGCGTCGGTTATGGTTTGAAGGGCGAATCGCTGCCGGGCAATCGTTACAGATTCGGCGATCTCACCTGCACGGCCGGGGTCTATCCCATCAGCATTGAGACCGAAGCCTTGCGCGCGGCCAGCAAAAGTGGCGAAGCGACGGAAGAATGCCGCCGCTTGAGCTCTAGTCTCTCCAATCGCCAATTGATTATAGGCGTCGACCGACTCGATTATTCCAAAGGTTTGGGTCACCGCATGCAGGCGTACGAGCGCTTGTTGAAAACTCGTCAGGAATTTCTGCGTCAGGTCGTTTACCTGCAAATTGCCCCGGTGTCGCGCGGTGACGTAGAGGCGTATCGCGATCTCGCGCGGACCATCGACCGACATGTGGGGCACATTAACGGGACCTACGCGGATTTCGACTGGATGCCGCTGCGTTATCTCACCCGTGGCTTCCGCCGCAATACCATTCTCGCGATGTACAACCTCGCAAGCGTCGGTTTTGTCACGCCCTTGCGCGACGGTATGAACCTGGTGGCCAAAGAGTACGTGGCGGCCCAAGATCCGGAAGACCCAGGGGTGTTGGTGCTGTCGCGTATGGCCGGGGCGGCCGACGAAATGGATGCGGCGGTCCAGGTCAATCCCTACGACGTGGAGGAGACCGCGAACTGCCTGGCACAGGCGCTCGCCATGCCTCTCGACGAACGCATCGACCGCTGGCGCCGCATGATGAACGTGCTGCGCACCAACAGTATCCACAGCTGGCAGGCGCGTTTCCTCAGCGATCTGCGCGCGGCCGCTGCGCGTTAAATCGCAGCGGAATTGTCGAGGGCATCCAGCTCGCCACTGGCGCGCGCCTGGCGCCCGTAGACCCATTCGAATAGGGGAGAGGCCATCAGGGTAGTCGATATCGCCATCAACACCAGTATGGAAAATAAAGCAGGACCTATTACACCCGCCTGCAAACCAATATTGATGATGATCAACTCCATCAGG
>DJFO01000428.1:0-243 GCA_002432555.1 Marinagarivorans sp. UBA5870 | reverse complement strand
GTAGGTGAAGAACATCGGCAGCAGTAGGACCACGGTAATGGGTTCCAGAAGTTTTTTCAGCTGCTCGCACAATGCGCCTCTCGGCATAACCGTACCTAATAAGAAACCGCCGAACACCGCGTGGAGGCCGATGGCATCGGCAGTGAAAGCGCTCAGCATGAACAACATCAAAGTGGTGGAGAGCAGCGCAGGGCTCAACGCGCGGCCGATGGCCTGTTCGCGCTCCGCCATACGGCCCAAGGG
>DJFO01000223.1:7713-15804 GCA_002432555.1 Marinagarivorans sp. UBA5870 | reverse complement strand
CGCCTGCGCGGGAATGACGGTGCTTTGCACTAAACACTTACGGGGTTTCGCCTGCGCGGGAATGGCACCACGAAGCTTTACCAGTGCAGCGGCGCGTCGGGTGCGATCGAGGTGTGCAGCAGTAGTTTGCCTTCGTTGATTAACTGCTTCGGCCGGGTTGCTATGGCGTGATAGGTCAGCTGCGCCTCGCCCGTCGCCTGCGCCTCCAAGCCGACCCAGCAGTCGCGCTGACTGCGTTTGGCTGTATACAAAGACATATCGGCGATCTCCACGACCTGATTCCAACTGAAGGCGAGCGGCTCGCTGATCAGATAGGGAAAACAGGCAAAACCGATGGAGCAAGTCCGTAACACGCTCTCGCCGTTGCCGAGGTCGAACCTGTGACGGTTGACCGCCTGGCGCAGGCGCATGGCCATGAGCGGTGCGGCCTTGCGATTGCTGAACCGTGCGACCATTAAAAATTCTTCACCGCCCCAGCGGACCAGGAAATCCGATTCGCGAAAAACTTCTTCCATGATCTGCTTGAGCTGCACCAGCACCTGGTCGCCGGCACTGTGACCGTAGGTGTCGTTGACCTCCTTGAAGTGGTCGATATCCAGAATAAAGAACAGCAGATCCGAATTGGGCGGTGGCGGTTGGTCCTGCGCCCGCCCGCGGTGCGACCGCAACGTCAGCGCTATATCGGAATCGAGGTACTTGAGCAGGTAACGCCGGTTGCGCAGCCCCGTCAGTTGATCGGTGAGACTGGCGTCCTCCAATTTTTCGTTTTGCGCTTTCAGGGTTTCCATCAGCCGCGCCTTGAGCAGTGCCGACCGGGTGTGAGCGTGAAAGCGGGCGAGAGTCGTTATGTCCAGGTGATCAAAAGCGTCCTGGGAGGAGAGGTTCAACAAGCACAAAAACCCGATGACGCAGTCATCGAAACTGACGGCGAGCGCCAGCTCCGCCCGCGCCCGGGGCAGACCGGCGAAGGCCGCCGAGCCGGCGCTGCCGGGTTTGGGTTTGAGCAGAAAAATATCCTGCTGCAGCCGCTGGCCTTCGGTGCAATAACGCGCGAGCAGGCTGGTTTTACCAACGCGCACCCCCTGCAACTGCGACGGGGGGAATCCCTGGTTGGCGCTCGGGTGGAAATGCTCGGTGGTGCTGTCGTAGGACCAGTAGATGGTGCGCTCCGCCGTCGGGAATAAATGCGCCGCTTCGCGCAGTAACACGTCCAACAGCCGGGCGAGAATTACTTCCTGATTGATCGTCGCCACTATGCCGTCGAGGGTTTCGAGAATTTTGTTGGCCTGTTCGACCTCGTGGGTACGCTCTTTGACTTTTTCTTCCAGGTGGCGGTGCACGTCGAGCAATTGCAGATGGGTGCGCACTCGCGAGATCAACTCCCCCTTGGCGATGGGTTTGGTCAAAAAGTCGTTGGCGCCTACCTCAAAGCCGTCCATGAGATCCGCGATCAGGTTTTTGGCGGTGAGAAAAATGACCGGCAACTCGCTGACGGGGTAGGTCTCGCGAATGCGGGAGCAGACTTCGTAACCGCTCATGCGCGGCATCATGACATCGAGCAGCACCAGGTCGAAGGGCCCCCGGTTGCGCAGCATCTCGAGGGCTTCCGGTCCATTTTCCGCCTCCACGAGTTGATAGCCCTGGAGCGAGAGCTGATTGCACAACACCTGGCGGTTGATCGGTTCATCGTCCACCAACAGCAGGCGGAACCGGCGGTTTTCCAGCAGCAGCTCACTGCTCGGGAAGGCCGCGGCAAATCGGTCGCCGGCACCCGCAGCGTCCGTGGGCGCGCGGTCGAGCAGGAGAACCCGCTGCGCTTCCTCGACCGGCGCCTCAGCGGTAGAGGGCAGGCTGAAGGAAAAGGTCGAACCGCGGCCCGGCTCCGACTCAACGCCTATGGTGCCGCCCTGCAGTTCCACCAGTTGCCGGGTGACGGCGAGCCCGAGGCCGGCGCCGCCGTATTGGCGCTCCTCGTGGCCTTCGAGCTGCTCGAAGGAAGTGAAAATCTTGGTCAAATTCTCCGGCGCAATACCAATGCCCGTATCGCTGACGGAAATCCATACCAGCCCTTCCTCCTGTTTCGCCGAGACGACCACCGCGCCGGCATCGGTGAATTTCACAGCGTTGCCGATCAGGTTGTAGAGGATCTGCTGCAGGCGGTTTTCGTCGGCGAGCACCGCCGGTAACCGGTCATCCACTTGGTTGCTCAGGTCGAGATCCTTCTTGCCCACCAGCGGCCGGCTCATGACCACCACCGTGTCCACCAAACTGCGCAGGTGCAGCGGTTTGATCTGCACCTGCAGTTTGCGGTTTTTCAGGCGGGCGAAATCCAATATGTCGTTGACCAAGTTCGCCAGGCGTTTGCCGCTGCTGGTGATCATCCCCATGTTCAAGCGCACCTGGGGCGAGAGATCCCCGGCGGCGCCATCCAGCAGGGATTCCGCCAGGCCTATAATGCCGTTCAAAGGCGTGCGCAATTCGTGGGAGGTATTCGCGAGGAAGTCGTCCTTCAACTTGTCCAGCTGGCGCAGGCGCTCGTTGACCGCGCGCTCCTGCGCAATCTTGCGCTGCTGGGTGCGCACGTAGGACCAAATGAGCAGCGCCGCGGCGGCGGTGTAAAGCAAGTAGGCCCACCAAGTGCGCCAGGGCGCGGGAGTGATCGTCAACCGCAGTTCCACCCCCTGCTCGTTCCACACCCCGTCGTTGTTCGCCGCTTTCACCCGGAAATAGTATTCGCCAGCCCCGAGATTGGTGTAGGTCGCTTTGCGTTCAAACCCGATTTGATTCCAATTGAGATCAAACCCGTCGAGCTTGTAGGCGTACCGATTGCTTTCGGTGCCGTAGTAGTTCAATGCCGCAAACTCGAACGAGAAAACCGACTGCCGATGGTCCAGCACTATATGGTCGGTGGTACCCAGGGCGCGCTCTAGGGGTGAACCTGGCGCGCCAGCGACTTGGCTCATGTTGAAAATCTGGAAATCCGTCAGCACCACCGGCGGCTTGAAATGGTTGACCTGAAGATTGCTCGGCAGGAAGCGGATGAATCCCTGGATGCCGCCGAAGACCAGTTCACCGGTTTGCAACTTGGCGGCAGCGCCGTAGTTGAATTTGCCGCGCGCCCAATCGGTTTGGTGATAATTGCGGACCGCGTAAGTGGAGGGGTCCAGGCGGGCGAGGCCCCCGTTGGTACCCAGCCACAAGTAGCCTTCGCCGTCCTGCAAAATCGAGGTGATGCCGTCGTTGGCGAGGCCGTCGTAGGTGCGAATCACCTGAAAACTGGAGTCGTTGGGGTGCAGGCGGTTCAGCCCGGCGCGGGTACCGACCCACACCTGGTGCTGGCGGTCCTCGAAAATCGCCAGCACCGTATTGTTGCTCAAGCCGAGCGGATCCCGATCGGCCTGTTGCCAGTGCTTGAACGTGCCGGTGGCGGGGTCCCAGCGGCTTAGCCCGGCATTGCTGCCAACCCAAATGCGGCCCTTGTGATCTTCTAACAGGCTCCAGACAATGCCGCCGGCGGTATGGTCGGCATCGGTGCTGCCGTGCGGAAACCGTTCGAAACGATCCGCGGCTCGATTGTAGCGGTTGAGGCCGCCGCCCTCAGTGCCAAACCAGACGTCGCCGTTTCGGTCGACTTTCACCGCCCAGACGTTCGGGTGGGACAGGGCGGCCGGATTTTCCGGATCCGCCGGATAGTGGCGCATCCGGCCGGTGCGCGGGCTGTAACGATTGACCCCGCCGCCCCAGGTGCCGATCCAGATATCGCCTTCTCGGTCCTGGTCGAGCGCGAGCACGGCGTTGGCGCTGAGGCCGGTGGGCCCCGCCTCCTTGCGCAAGTATTCGAAGCGGCCGTCCGGCAGCAGGCGATTGAGGCCGCCACCGTCTGTGCCGAGCCACAGGCTGCCATCGCCGGTCTCGAGAAAGGATAAAACCGAGGCGTTGTTGAGTCCGGTGGGATTGTCCGGGTCGTGCCGCACATGGGTTACCCATTGAGCCGCGCGATGGAAAACGTTGGCGCCGCTGGGAAAATTGGCGGTCCAGATGTCCCCCGCCTGGTCTTCGATGACCTCGCGCACCACGTTGCTGCTGATGGAAAACGGGTCTCGGTCATTGTGCTGAAAGCGGCGGACCAGGGGGCTGTTGCGCCGGAGCAGGTTCAGGCCGCCGCCATCCGTGGCGACCCAAATATCCCCGTGCCGGTCTTCGAAAACATCCCAGACAATATTGCGNNCTGCCAGTGGTCGGTTATGTTGCCGCCGCTCAAACGATAGACTCCGGCGTCGGTGCCCAACCAGATTTCGCCCGCGCGGTCCTGCGAAATTGCCCGCACCGTGTCGCTGGTTATCCGCTGGGCCTGCGGCGCCTGGCTGTGATAGCGGGTGAAGGCCCCCGCGACCGGGTCGAAGCTGGACGCCCCCGCCCCTTCAGTGCCGACCCAGAGGCGGCCCGCGAGATCCTCGTACACGGCCCAGACGTTGCGCCCGGCGGCGGAGGTGGACCCATCGTCGGGCAGGGCGGTGAATTGACCGGTCGCCGGATCCAACAGGCCCGCGCCGCCTCCAAAAGTGCCGACGAGGATTTGCCCGCTCCGGGTCACGCGTACGGCGCGCACCGTATCGTGAGCCAAAGAGCCGGCGCGCGCGGGATCGTGTTGGAAGCGGGTGAAATTGTCTCGGCCGCGGTGGTAACGATTCACACCGCCTTCGGTGGCGATCCACAGATCGCCGTCCCTGTCTTCGGCAATTGCCCAGACCGTATTGTTGCTCAGGCTGTTCGGCGCATCCGGTTGGTTGCGGTAGACGCGGAATTGGTAACCGTCGTAGCGGACAAGGCCGTTTTCACCGCCGAGCCAGATGAACCCTCGGCTGTCCTGCAGTATCGCGTCAATGTAACCGAGCGAAACGCCAGCGCGGGTTTTCAGTGCTTCGAAGCGCACCTGGTAGTCCTGTTCCGCACCAGCGGACAGGCTGAAAAAAACGCCCAGGAGCAGGGCTAGCCGGAGTAGCCATAACCCGGTCGGCGAAACGGAAATGTGCGCAGGAGGCGTCAAGGTTGCCGGCCCTTTCCAGTATTGGTCCAGACCTTCAGTCTAGACGTTTCTGGGCAAAGGGCCGGGCCAATGGCGGCGCGGCCGCCGAGGCTTATTTGACCTGGCGCACCAGGCGCACCGCCAGCAGATTGGTGCGGCTGGTGCTCATGTGATCGCCATCCGCGAAGTTGACCGCCCAAGCGGAAAACTCGTTGAAATTATTCGGCGAATTGGTCCAGTAGCCCTTGGTCTCGGTGGCCGGAAAAAGCGTCGCATTGATGGCCGGGTCGTAACAGGCGCGTTCCACCAGCGAACCGAGCTCGTTTTTATTGGGCAGCCGCCAATCGTCGTAACCGGCGAAGGATCTCTGACTGGCCGCGGCTTTTACCGCGTCTTCCCAGGTGAATTCCGCCGGTTGTTCCGCCACCCTCACGCAGGTCGCGTTTTGCCAGGCAAATCCGAGGGAGCAGCGACGCCACATGAGGCCCGTCGCGCGGTCGACCACGACTCCAGTGTCTTCCACCACGGCGGACGCAGCGTCGAAGCTCGTCTGCAGCACCGAATTGCACTCGGCGCCCGCGCCGCTGGCGGTCCCCGCCAGGGTGAACGTCAAAAGGATCGAACGAAATAATTTCATGGTTGACCTCCTCGCACCAGGCGCACGTGTGAAGCGTCGCCTTTGTTGGTGGCGCTCACGCTGCCATCACTGAAGTAAACGTACCAGGCGCGGGACGGGTCGCGCGCGAGCGACTGGCTGGTGAAAAAGCGGGGCTGGGGGGCGTTGGGGAAATAATTCTTGTCGAGGGCGGGGATCACGCTGGAGAGCACCGCGATGGAAGACAGCTCCACCACCGTGGGCAGCCGCCAGTCGGTGAAGCCGCACAGGCCATTTTGATTCACCCAGTTGAGGTAGCTCTGGGTATCGCAACCGGGAGTGCCGCAGGTCCCGCTGTCGCTCGGCTCGGTGTAGCCGCCGTGGTGCTGCTCGCCCTCGAGCCACCAGCGATAGGTGTGGCCGCCGTAGCGCGGGTGCTGCGGATCGCTCTCTTTTTCCTCCCAGGTCAGACCGGTCACCTGATCTTTGACGCACGACCAGCGCGTGCCGTCCTGTTCGGTGCCGTCTGCCGCCCAAGCGAGATTTTGGACGGCCAGCGGCGCGCCTGTGGCGTCGAGCTTGATCCAATCGAACCCGGCTGCGCCGCCGCCGACTTTGGTCAGAGCGCCGGTGCGGGCGAGGGCGTCGCGGCCAAATTCCGCGTCTTGGTAAGGCAGTGCGCTTTGCGGGCAAGCCTGTTGGCTTTGCGCCGCGCTCGCGCATGCCATTAAGCCGGTGTCGTTCAGTTGTCCCTTAACGTCATAAGACTTGGGTTCCGGCGGCGTGCTGCCGCCGCTGCACCCCGCCAGGCAGACGGCCGCCGCGAGCGGCCGGAAATAATGTGGAATTTGCATGCATCACCTTTTCGTCGAGAAAACCTTGGGCTCACACCGGCCGCAGAGGCGGACCGGGCGAAAATTCCAGGCGCGTATTTAAGCGGAATTTTTCCGTGGGGAGATCGCTTTTGCACCTCGCTTCCATCGTCTGTGATGAACATCTCAAACGCGGTGCGAGTTTCGTCTTGTTTTTTATGCGACACGTCCCGCAAAACCCCGCGATTGCGGTTTAAACAGTCGTACGTTCGAAAGAAGTGAATCGTATAATCAACGGCTTAAAAGAAACTGCCGAAACTATGAACAGCTCAACAGTTCTTTTTTCGAATCGACTATAAGATCTGGGGTGAGAATTTGGAGGCTGGTTTGCACACTACAGTGACACTCAACCACCTCTCAGACTTTTAGCTCTGTCATTCTAATTCCAACAAGGTAAACAGATATGTTCACAAAGCAGTCGCTGTCCGAAGTTATCCGGACCATGAAGTTTGCAGGAGTGCTGGTGTCTGCCGCCACACTTTTTGCCTGTGGAGGATCGGAGGATCCACCGGCTGGTGGGTCTTCCTCGAGTTCATCCTCGTCTTCCAGTTCATCGTCTAGCAGCTCGTCATCTTCCAGCTCGTCGAGCGGTGCCGCATCGTCTAGCTCCAGCAGCTCCTCGTCCAGCAGCTCCTCGTCCTCCTCCGGTTCCAGTGCGGGCATGGTGCGAGTGCAGGCGCAGGATTACGACCGCTTTAATGAAGTGGACGCGCAGCGCCAAGGCGCCACCAGCGGTCCCTGCTCAATGGGCATGGTCGACCTCGTTGACACCACCGACCAAAACGGCGTTTGTGCCATAGGCTGGGTCTACGGCGGCGAATGGGTCGAGTGGGATGTTACCGGCTTGACCCCCGGTACCTATAACGTGGTGCTGCGCACTTCCGGTGTCACCGCCGGACGCCGGCTCCAACTTGCCGTCAACGGCGCCAACGCCGGTCAGGCAACCACTACCCAGGGCAGCTGGGACGTGTACGTGAACAGCACGGTGCAAAACGTCAACATTCCCGCCAGCAGTGTGGCAGTGCGAATTACTTTCCCGGACGGTGAGGTCAACCTCAACTACTTCGACCTGATCCGCACCGGCGAACCCATGTCCAGCTCCAGCAGCTCGTCCTCTTCGAGCTCCAGCAGCTCCTCGTCGAGCTCGAGCAGCAGCTCTTCATCGAACGGTTCATCCAGCAGCTCTTCATCCAGCAGCTCCTCCAGCTCCAGCAGTTCTTCAAGCTCCTCCAGCTCCTCCAGCTCCTCGAGCTCCTCCAGTTCATCTTCTGGCATGGCNNNNCAATATCACCGACGCCCAGGCCGAACACGGTGGTTTTGCCGGACTGGTGGCTTATGTCGACGCCCAAATGCCCTTGGGCAACCCCGGTGCTTGTGATGCGACCTGCTCCTTGAACACCGCCGGTTATATGGTGAGCTTGGCAGGCAGCACACCTCCCCCGCCGCCACCGCCCGTGACAGCTGCGTGTGATTCGTCCGACCCGCTGACTTACGGCCTGCGCACCGTGCGCCTGCTGACCGCGCGCGAGTACCGCAACTCCGCAATCGACCTCGGCCTGGCGGTGGAAGCGGATTTCACCGCAGACTTGCTGCCACCG
>DJFO01000223.1:0-7662 GCA_002432555.1 Marinagarivorans sp. UBA5870 | reverse complement strand
GCACCGGCTGCGGCACCAACGTCACCAACTGCACCAACTCGTTCCTCACCTTGGCCGACCGCATCTTCCGCCGTCCGCTGACCACTGCCGAGCGCACTACCTATACCGCGATCTTCCAGGAATTTGGTGCGGAAGCGGGTATGGAAGTTGCCATCAATGCGGCTTTGACCTCACCCCAGTTTCTCTACAGGTCAGAGATCGGTATCCCCGTTGCTCAGGCGATTCAAAGCGGTATGAATATCGGCACCATCAATGGCCAGGGCAAGCTGCAGCAGGCTGATGCGGATGCGTTTGTTTTGGATAACTATGAATTCGCCACCGCGCTCGCTTATATGTACACCGGCAGCACGCCCGACCAGATGCTGTTGGACGCGGCGAAAAACAACACTCTGTCCACTGAGGCCCAGGTCAACACCCAGATCGACCGCCTCCTGGCAACCGCCCGCGGCCGTCAGCACATTGGTGAGTTTGGAGCCAACTGGATGCGCGCCGACGATGTGCTGCGCGCCGAGCGTCCCGCCTATCCGGAATTCACTGCGCAAATCAAACAAGATATGGCGCGTGAGGTGCGGGAACTCTTCGCCAACGTGTTCTACACCGATACGGCCTCGTTCGAGCAGTTCTACAGCGGTGACTTCACCGTCGTTAACCGCCGTCTGGCCCAGTTCTACGGTGTGACCAACTTCAGCGGTACCGATGCCGACTGGCGAGTCACCACCATTCCCAACCGCGGTGGCATTATCACCACCGGCGCCTTCATGGCCGGTAATGCGGGTCAGGAACTGTCAGGTCCGATCAAACGTGCGGTCGACGTGCGTGAGTTGATGTTGTGTCACCACATAGGCGCTCCGCCGAATGACCTGGCGAGCAACGAAACCCGTGCGGCCCTGATCGAAGCGGTAGTCGCGCGTGAAGCTCAGGGCGACCTGACCAGCCGCGAATATTTCGAGCTGATCACGGATTCCCCGTCTTGCGACGCGTGCCACGAAACCATGATCAATCCGCTGTTCGGTCTCGATGACTTCGACAATCTCGGTCGCTTCCGCACCCAGATGAAGGGTATTGGAGCCAACGGTATCGCCGGTCTGCAGGTCGACAACACAGGTGAATTGATTGGCCTTGCCAACGTGAATGACATCAGTACCTCCTTGAGCTTCACCGGCTCCAAGGACCTCGGCAAAAAGATCGCTGCTCTGCCTTCAGTGCGGGAGTGTCTGATCGTCAACAGCTTCCGTTACGCCACGGGCCTGCCGATCGATGAAGAGTCCTACTCCAAACAGTCCGGCGGCCAGGTGGACGAGCCAGTCAAACTGAACGAGGATCAGAAAGAAGATTACGCGTGTGCCAAAGAACAGCTGCGCGAGGTGTACACCTCCAGCACTGGCAAGGCCAAGAGCGTCTATCGCAAGATCGGTACTCTCGATCTGGTCCGCTTGCGCAAGGCAGTCGATAGCGATCAAGTTAACCGATAGGTTTGGGAATTAAGACAATGAATAAAATAGCTGAAAGAACGCAGAAAGAAATCAACAAAGACCGTCGTCGGTTTTTGGATATGCTGCAAAAGGCTGGTATTTCCACTTCAGTTTTGAAGGCCTCCAGCTTGGCCGGCGCTATGATGGGTGCCCGTTTTGCGGAAGCGCAAACCGCGAAAAAATTCATCCTGATTTATCATCCAAACGGGGCGCCGAGCGGTCGTTACCTCAATGGCGTGGGGGTGCGACCCTTCGCCCCCTTCGGCAACTCGGTCGCTGCACTGACGATGACCATCTCCAGCCCTGGCAACCACGGAAATATTTTCCAGGCGGCCGGCGCTCTGTCTTACAACGGCTCCGATGCACACGGCAGCAGTCTGGACCAGCAGGTGGCCAAAGTCATAGGTAACATGACGCCCTACCGCTCCTTGACGCTGGGTGTGAAATCCCTGGCGGAGGCCGGGATCAGCCGTCTGAACGGCGCGAACGTGACTCGTATCAATAGCCCTTCGGCCGCCCTGCAGCAGTACTTTAATGGCACCCCACCGCCGACTGGCNNTGTTACGATCGCCGCCGCAGCGTGGTGGACGCCAATAAACAGGGCCTGGACGCCCTGCGCAATAAACTCGGTGCCGAAGAACGCTATCGCCTGGAAGCTCACGTCGAAGCGCTGACCATTCTGCAAAACCGGATCGACCGCGAAGAAATGGCGGCCGGTGGCGGCGGCACTGGCGGTGGTGGTACCGGTGGCGGTAGCGGTTCCTGTAGCGCGCCTGGCTTGACCAGCGGTACTTCCGCTTTGCAAGAGTACAAGGCGCAAGGTGATATAGCCGTTGCCGCTTTGGCTTGCGGTTTGACCAATGTGGTTTCGATTCAATTTAATGAAACCCAAGCGAGCTGGATTCCGAACGACGGCACCGCGGACGCGGTTGCTTGGAACGCCGACCACCATCAGGCAAACCACGGCAACGGTGCTTCCCTGCTTCCCGCCATCCTTGAGTACATGAACAAGGGCGTGGCCCACATCATCGGTAAATTGCAGACCGCTGGCATTTTCAACCAGACGGTGGTGTTGGTAGTGAGCGAGATGGGTGACGGCCAAGATCACTCCGCTGGCAATGGACCTATCACCGTTGCGTCCGGAATCAGCGGTTTTAAAGGCGGCAATCGCGCCGTGGGCAGCACCCACACCAACGTTTTCCCGGACGTGATCAAGCTCCTCGGCCTGCAGTCGTCAGTGGGTGGAATGATCCACAACTATACGGGCGGTGGCATAGTGGCCTAGTTGCAGAGTGGCCTAACGCCCCTCTCACCATCGGCAAAAGCCCTCTTCGGAGGGCTTTTTTTTGCCTGCCGAAAGGCTGTTCCGAGAGACCCTGAATTCGTCGATCAGCAGGATCGATCTATCCTGCAAACTCGCACCCGATCCACCTTGATCGCCGTCCGCATCCAACCACCTAGGGTGGAACCGTAACGCAGGTTCCACCAACTCGGCCGGGCATATTTCCATTGCCGCCTTGGCCCGGTCGGTTGGCGAGTTCCGACGCTGCGATCCGAACCTACTGTCGCTGGCGAGTGCGGCAGAGGTAGCCGTGGCTCGCCAGCCAAACGGCCAGCATGAACCAGCCGGGCAGCGTGGAGGGCGCGGGTGCCGGGGCTTGGGGCGCGGCCGCCACCACTGAGACGGCACCGGCCGTAAGGGCCAGGAGCGTCAGCCCCACCAGCAGCGAGCGCAGCCGGTGCCGCGCGCGGCGCCGGTAGTAGAAGGGTTCCGGCAAAATGATCAGGTGGCGGGGCAAGGCGCGCGGTTTACCAAAGCACATAACTGAGTCCTAACAGGGTTCATCAAGGCGTCCAGTACACCAGCGCACCAGGGCTCCATGTGGTTACAAACCGGGCAACGCTCGGATCAATTGTGGGCAAGTGTGGCGGTCGCATTCGCTTCCACGGAAATGGGGCGGACGAAGCACCCCAACGAATCCAGGAGCGCAAAACGGACCCCACACAGCGGCGACAAGTCAGACAACCGCGCCTGCCGCAATATCAACCATGGTAAGCGTGCAGCAGCGCTTGGATGTCCAACCTCTGCATTCGCATCAAGGCGCTCATCATTTTGCCCAGCTTGTCTGGCTCACCCGTCTGCAGCAGTTCCATCAGTTGCGTTGGTACCACTTGCCAGGAAACCCCGAAACGGTCCTTCAACCAGCCGCATTGTTCCGCTTTTCCGCCGGCGCAAAGTTTCTCCCAGTAATAATCGGTTTCGACTTGATCGCGGCAATTGATGATGAAGGAAACAGCTGGCGAAAACGTAAAATAGGGGCCGCCGTTGAGCGCGGTAAACTCCGCGCCGTTGATCCTGAAGCTGACGGTCATCACGCTGCCAGCAGGTGCCGGCGCACCCTCGCCGTAGTGGGTCTTGCTGAGAATTTCGCCGTCCTTGAACACCGACAAATAAAAGTTGGCAGCTTCCTCGGCGTTGTTGTCGAACCAAAGGCAGGGGCAAATCGATTGCATTGCAGTCTCCGAAGTGGCAAGTGGAATGGACAAAATGTGCGGGGGCACAGGGCTTAGTCGAAACCCGTGGTGTCTTTTCGACAGCACGACCACTCGGTCTGGTAAAACTTCTCGGTCAACGTTCGGTCCTCTGGATAAAGCCCGCTGGGCGTTTCTGGATAAAGCCCGCTGGGCGTTGAGGAGAAGGTATGAAGCAGATTTTGATAATAGTGACGTCGTGTCAGCAGATGGGGGACCACGGCAAACCGACCGGCGTTTGGGCGGAAGAGCTGAGTATTCCCTATTACAAATTTATCGATGCCGGTTATAAGGTAGACATTGCGTCCCCTCGCGGTGGCCCCGTTGGGTTCGATCCCGCCAGCATTAAAGCGGAAGGGGGAAATGCCGCGGAGACCGAGCGCCTGCTGCAGGATCCGTCGGTGCAAAACCAGCTGCAGCAATCCCTGCCCTTGGCGGGGGTGCGTGCCGCGGACTACGCGGCGGTGTTTTTACCCGGGGGGCACGGGACCATGTGGGACCTGCCGGAGGACAAAGAGGTGAAACGTGTGATCGAAGAGGCCTACGCGCAGGACAAGGTGATCGCGGCGGTCTGCCACGGGCCGGCGGGGCTGCTGAATGCAACCGCCCCGGACGGCAAACCGATTCTCGCGGGCCGCAAGGTCAACGGTTTTACCAACGAGGAAGAAGCGGCAGTCGGCTTGAGTATGGTGGTGCCCTTTGAATTGGAAACGCGCATGCGCAGTTTGGGCGCGGACTTTACCAAAGCCGCGCCTTGGCAGCCTTATGCGGTGCACGACGGCCGTTTGATCACTGGCCAGAATCCACAATCCTCTGCGCTGGTTGCGCAGGAAGTACTCTCGGCCTTGGCGCGTTAGCAGACTCGCGCACGCGCCGCCGGGGCTTTGGACTTTAGCTGCGGCTGCGGCGCACCATAAGTATGACGGGTGGCAGAGAGACCAACACGAGGGTGAATGCCGGCAGAGCGGCTCGCTGCCATTCGCCTTCGCTGGTCATTTCGTGAACTCGCACCGCGAGAGTGTCCCAGCCGAAGGGCCGCAATAGGAGCGTAGCCGGCATTTCCTTCATTACGTCCACCAGCACCAAAATCAGCGCCGTCATCAGGCCCGGCGTGAGCAGTGGTAAATACATCCGGCGTATAACCTGCCATTGAGTGTGGCCGAGGCTGTGAGCAACCTCCTGGAACTCGGGTCGGATTCGCTCGAGGCCGGCTTGCACGGGTCCGAGGCCGACGGAAAAAAACCGGATGCCGTAGGCGGTAATCAGGGCAGCGGTACTGCCGACCAGAATTTGCCCGGCGAGCCGGTTGTCCCCCAGCAGAGGCCATAAAACCGCGCGGTCGACAAAGGTGAAAACGATGATAATACCCACCGCCAGCACCGAACCCGGCAGCGCGTATCCGAGGGCGGTGAGCCGGGTCACACCGGCAAGACTTCGCGACGGCGTCAACCGCTGGCCGAACGCCACCAGTACCGCCATCACGGTTACCGCCAGCGCGCTGATCACACCGAGGCTAAACGTGTGCTGCACGAGTTGGAAGAACCTTCTATCCAAGCCTTCAAAACCCGTAACGTAAATCCACACGATCAGCTGCCCGATGGGCACCACAAACGCGAGCGTGAGCACCACTAGGCAGTAAGCGCTCGCCAGCCAGCCCCTGCCGCCGGAAAGGTGGATACGGTCTTGGCGCTTCAGGGTGTGCTGATGCACCTTGCCGCGCCCGCGGGCCTGCTGCTCGAGCAGCAGGGCTATGGCCACAAACATCAGCAGCAGGCTGGCCAACTGAGCGGCGGCCTGCAAATTGAAAAAGCCGAACCATGACTTGTAAATGGCGGTGGTAAAGGTGTCGTAGTTGAACACGGCCACCGCGCCGAAATCCGCCAGGGCCTCCATCAGCGCCAAGGCCATGCCCGCGACAATTGCCGGGCGGGCCATGGGCAAAACCACTTGCAGAAAACTCGCCCAAGGGCCGCGGCCGAGCGAGCGGGCGGCGTCCGTCAGTGTGCGCCCTTGCTGCAAAAATGCGCTGCGGGCGAGCAGATAAACATAGGGATAGAGCACGGCGCTCATTACCAAGATCACCCCAAGCGGAGTGCGAATTTCAGGGTACCAGGCCCCAGCGCCAAAAATCGCGCGCCAGGTGGTCAGCACGGGGCCGCTATAGCTCATAAGCCCAAGCGCGACAAATGCCACCACATAGGTCGGCACCGCGAGCGGCAACACCAGCGCCCAGTCGAGCCAGCGCCGGCCGGGAAATTCGCACACGGCGGTTAACCACGCGAGGCTCACACCCACGACCGCGGCGACTATGCCGACACCGATCATGAGGGTGAGGGTATTGCGCAGCAGTCGCCCCAGGCCGGTCGCCACCAGGTGCTGCCATACTTCGATCTGGGCGGATTGCCAGCTCAGGACAATCACCAGCACCGGCATCAATACCAGCGCCGCCATCAGCCAGATCGGCGCCTGCCACCAGCGGCTGTGCATCACTTGTCAGTGGCCCCGCTAATGCTAGCCCCGCTAATGCTAGCCCCGCTAATGCTAGCCCCGCTAATGCTAGCCCCGCTAACGGCAGCCCCGCTAACGGTAACCTCTCTGATGATAGCCCCGCTCAATGGTAACCCGCCCGGTCCATCAATTTGACGGCTTCGGCTTGCAGATGCCCGGCGGCCTCCACGTTGACCAAGTCGGCTTTGAATTCGCCCCAAGACAACACCAGGGGAGACGGTTTCACCTTGGGGTTGACCGGGTATTCTTGGTTCGCCTCGGCAAATTTGTACTGCGCTTCTTCACCGGACAACCACTCCAGCAGTTTCTGGGCCTCGCCGGGGTTTTTGGCGTGTTTGGTAAGGCCCGCGCCGGAAATATTCACGTGCACACCTCGGTCACTCTGGTTGGGCCAAAAAATCGCCAAGGGAATATCGGGTTTTTCCACTTGCATGCGACCGAAATAATAGGTGTTGACCAAAGCCAGGTCACATTGGCCGGCAATCACGGCTTCCAGGGCCACTGTGTCGTTGGAATAGGGATCGGTCGCCAGGTTGGCCACCCAGGAGCGCACAACGTTTTCGGTGGCCTCCACCCCGAGGGTATTGATCATGGTCGCGACCAAACTTTGGTTGTAGACCTTCTTGGCCGTGCGCAGGCAGAGGCGCCCCTTCCATTTTGGATCGCCGAGCGCTTCGTAAGTCGACAGTTCCTCTGACTTCACCCGCTCGGTGGAATAGACGATGGTGCGCGCCCGGGCAGAGAGGCCGAACCATTGATTGTCGCCGGCCTGCAGGTGGGCGGGGATATTGGTTTCCAGCACCGGCGAATCCACGGCGCGCAGCAGGCCCTTGTCCGCGGCTTGCCAAAGGTTGCCGGCGTCGACGGTGATCAGAATATCCGCCGGTGTCGCCTCGCCCTCATTTTCCAGGCGCGCGATCAGGGGACCGGCGCCGTCGGTGATAAAGCGGATAGGCACGCCGGTTTTTGCGGTGTATTCATCGAACAGGGGCTTGATCAGGTGCTCGACCCGTTCGGAATAAACCGTGATAGCGGGGGCCTGCGTTTCCTCGGCTTTATCGCCGCACCCCACCAGGCCGAATATGGCCGCACCCGCCGCCGCTAGGTATCGCAGATACTGCATAGTCAAATCCGAGAGAATGTAAATCCG
>DJFO01000116.1 GCA_002432555.1 Marinagarivorans sp. UBA5870 | reverse complement strand
CCGCCACCCCGATCCCTATGACAATGGATACTACGGCGACCAGGGCATTACCCGTTAATTGCCCCAGCAAATCGTAGTGCATCCGCACCAAGACCACGCCGATAATCTCATTGGCAAAGATCACCCGACGATGCACAACCAGCGTGTCCCCTTCCACCTTACTTCCGTCGCCCTCTGGCAGTTCTGTCAACGCCGGGTGTCCCGTCGACTTTTTGGAGTAGCTTGCGAACAGGCGGCCTCTTTCGTCGTACACGAAGGCTTCCACCACATCGGGCTGTAACTCCAACAGCTGCAGGTAGGTTTTGGCCGAGTTCGCATCCTCGAATTGCAGCGAGGGTGTGATCTNNGTTCGCATCCTCGAATTGCAGTGAGGGGGTGATTGCCCGGGCCATAATAGCCGCCTGCAGGCCGAGAGCGCGGGTCACGCTGTCCCGGTAATCGTTCAAATTGACCAGGACCATGGCTCCGCAACAAACCAGAAGTGCCACTAAGGTGGTACCGAGAATCGCACTGAGGAAGCGAGATTTCACCGAGCGATCAATCATAAGGTGCCCTAATACACTTTCACGGCGACCGCCAACAGTTGCGAACTCAACTCCAAGCCGACCTCCTCTGCTCTGGTTTGGGATATTTCAAAACGCACAAAATTTTGCCGCCGGACAAAATTAACTATGCCGAATTCCGGCAGCGATATTTCCTCCGTGATGGTCAAAATGGGAGCGTTGCGGGCCCGCGTTATGAAATCCCTCGCCCGCAGCGGCGATTGCGCATTGATGTACAAGATATGTATGCCCTGGAGATCGTCTCCCGCTTTTATTCTATTCACCGCAAAGCCGCGTTGACCGAGACTTTTCCCCGTTAACACATGGGTGATTTCCCTAACCTCATCGTCATCACCGGCCACGCCTATCACAAAAGGTGCGTCGGCCGCTGAAAAGCTGGTGTTCGGCCATGCTGTGTAGCCACAAAATTTGTAGAGGAAGGCCGCCTTGATGTGAATTTCCGACTCTTGGCCCGCCGCATCGAATTGCAGCAGCAACATCATGACGAAAATCGATCCCAACAAACTTTTTTTCATCGAGACTCTCAATCTATTTACTAGAAGTACTACAGCCCCGTTCTCTCATATAACCAGCACCTATCTCCGGGGCAACCGGTTTCGAAATTTATTCCGTTAGCGAATCATGCAGCTCGTCGCACCCGCATACTCGGTCATATAAACGCTCGCTTTCGATGGATCGTTTTAAAAAATTAGCACACAAACGCCGGACCGGTGCGCTCCAGCTAGTTCATATTCAAATATTGGGGGAGCTTCTTTATTTCGGCTGCTTTGAGGAGCGACGAGAGCGGAAACGAAAGTCGACGAAACGCCGGACGATCTTGGAGATTTTCGCGGATAGCGGCGGGAGATCGCCGCGACTAACGCTGCGTGGCCAAAATCTGGTGCGGGAGCGCGACCGCGGCGTGCTACAACTTCAATCGAGCGTGAGTTAGCTCCGCAGGCCCGCCTCGCCCTTTATTTTAGAGGGGAGGACGCGGCGGGTGCTGGGGGAGGGGTATTTTAAGTTTCGTCCCAGGGTTTGCCATCCAGCGGTTTCACGCGGGCCAGTTCCGCTTCGTCAAGTCCGGTGCCTAGGCCCACCTCTTTGCCGGTGACCACACGGTAAGTCTGGTCTGCCGGAACATCGCCGCCCTCTTCAGTAGGTGACAGGGCGCCGTCCTCGTGAATCAGAGTTTCGGGCCCGAGATCGTCATCGGTCGGTCCAGAGCCCGGCAGCGACGCTTCCGTCAGGCCGGCTTTACGGACGCGTTCCGGTGAAATGCGGATGCCCTCG
Organism: Marinagarivorans sp. UBA5870; assembly: GCA_002432555.1. Next base: position 2,400 of record DJFO01000116.1, on the reverse strand, counting down.
GCGGATTTTTTTGTTTTACGCGGGGCCTCGACGTCGTTGGCCGCGCGCAGTTCTTGTTCCAGACGCTGGAAGGGAGTCAACTTTTTGGGATTGCCACGATTCATGGTATTTCTCCAGGGTAATTTCACTACTCAATCGTTAGAATTCGGTAATGCAAAAAGTTTTCCAGTTCGCCTATACCGGCAAACTGTTATGAACCGCACGGACGCGCGCTTTTGCTCTAGCGATAAATGCCGGGAAACCAGCCGCTGCAAAGAGGGACTTCATGGCAAACAAGCTGTTGAGCGCGGACTCCTGCGTTGACGCGTGCTTACGCTGCGCCAAAATCTGTTGGCAGGCTGCGACCAACCACTGCTTAACCCAAGGCGGCAAACACGCGGAAGCGGAGCATCTTCGGCTGCTATTAAATTGCGCGACTATGTGTCGGACCGCCGCGGAATTTCAACTATCTCACTCGCGGTTCAGCAACCGAACAGCCGCCCTTTGTGCGGAAATTTGTGAAGCTTGTGCACTGAGTTGCGAGGGTCTGGGTGATATGGACGAATGTGTAACAGCGTGCCGGATCTGCGCGGCAAGCTGCGAAGAAATAGCCAATTCTGAGTAAAACTTGCGTGATCGAGGCGAAAACTATGACGACGACGGGCGCGAAACTCGTAAGCGGCGATACGCCGGCTGATCGCACCTTTAAATCAGTTACCTATTATCAGCAAAACCCCACCGCCATCGAGCAGCGGCTGCTCGAACTCGACAAAGAATGGGATATAGACCAGGTTTGGAAAGCGAAGATTTCGAGCTTGGCGGTGCTCGGGGGAACCCTGGGATTTTTAGCCGACCGGCGCTTTTTCGCAATTCCCGCGCTGGCCGTGGGCTTCGTGTTGCAGCGCGCCCTCCAGGGTTGGTGTCCGCCGCGCGCACTTTTGCGCCGCTTCGGCTTTCGCACGCGCGAGGAAATCGATACGGAGCGCCGAGCGCTCCTCGTTTTGCGCACGCGCCATTGAGCGAGATTTACAACCTGTCGACGCGCGGATTTATAACCCGGCAGTGAGCGAGATTTGTAACCCGCCAGCGCGCGGAAATTGCAACCTGCCAGCGGCTGAATTTACAAAGAGTTGCAACAATTACTTTCGCACCCGCCGGGGAAACTCCGTCGTGGCGTTACTCGCGGTAATTTTTCCTGGCATGGAGATCGCACCCCTTGTTTCGGACCTGGGTCATGTACAGGTTCATCAACCAATCGTGGAGGTTTACCATGCGAGAACAAGAGCGATCTACTCAATCATCCCGAGGGCAATCTTCTCAAGGGCAAGCATCCGAGGGGCAAGCTTCGCGCGACCAAGGCTCATCCAAATCCCAAACTCAAGGGCGCCAAGGCGCGTCGGGATCCCAGGGTTCTGGCAGTATCAGCCCGATCCAGGTGGAGAAATTTATCAAGGGAATCGAGTTTCCCTGCGATAAGGAGGACCTGATCGATTGTGCAACCGCCAATCATGCTCCGGCAGATGTCCTGGATCTGATCGAAGAGTTTCCGGAACAGGAATTTAATAGCCCGGTCGACGTTGCGCGCTGCTTCAGCCAGGTCCAACATTAAAAACAACCGGTTAAATCGCGAAGTAAGAGCAGTTACATCAAGGATGTTCGAGTCCCACGGACGGGCATTATCCCATTTCTAACGGAGAATAAAAAAATGCCGGACACGGCAGATTCCGCGGCAGAATCCTCGATGCCCGATACCGAAGCCGCGCCCGCCTGGCTGGGGCTTGGGCGAGCCATAGGCGGCGCCATTATTTTTGGCTTGCCGATGATGATGACGATGGAAATGTGGTGGATCGGCTTTTATATTCGACCGGAGCGCCTCGCCCTGTTGGTGTTGTTTTCGCTACCGCTCTTTGTGGGACTCGCCAGGCTGATCGGTTTCGAAAAAACCAGTGATTTCTGGAACAGCCTCATAGACGTTTTTGTCGCTTACGCCGTAGCCTTCGCGACTACAGGTCTGGTTTTAATCTTGTTCGCTGTGATAACCCCGGACACATCCTTGGGCGAAGGCATCTCCATGGTGATATTGCAGACGGTGCCGGCAACCCTGGGAGCGCTGTTGGCGCGCAGTCAGATTGGCAGCGAAAAAGCGGAACAGAAAAAGCCGGCCCGGCGCTATTCCAATGAATTGGTCATTATGATCACCGGGGCGTTGTTTCTCGCGTTTAACATGGCGCCCACGGAAGAGATGGTGCTGATCTCCTATATGATGACCGCGTGGCACATCCTCGCCCTGACGCTGTTCACGCTCTTGGTGGTACACCTGTTTTCCGTCTCACACACCAGTATTTCCCTCACCGATGTTTATCGACCGGCAACCCATGGTCACACTTTTATTCGGTTTACTTCGGTGGGTTACGTACTGGC
>DJFO01000219.1:13978-14140 GCA_002432555.1 Marinagarivorans sp. UBA5870 | reverse complement strand
TCGAAGACCTGGCGCAGCTGATTTTTGACCTTAAGCAGGTCAACCCGCTCGCATTGGTCTCGGTCAAGCTGGTTTCGCGCCCCGGCGTCGGCACCATAGCTGCCGGTGTAGCCAAGGCCTACGCCGACCTGATCACTATTTCCGGCTATGACGGCGGCACGG
>DJFO01000219.1:13236-13805 GCA_002432555.1 Marinagarivorans sp. UBA5870 | reverse complement strand
CTCAACAACTGCGCCACGGGCGTGGCGACGCAGCAGGACAAACTGCGCCGCGACCACTACGTGGGCACCGTGGAAATGGTGCGCAATTTCTTTACCTTCGTCGCCCAGGAGACGCGCGAATGGATGGCCCTGCTCGGCGTGCGCACTCTGCGCGAACTCATAGGCCGCGTCGACCTGCTCGAGGTCATCAAAGGGGATACCGAACGTCAGGCCAAACTGGATCTGGGGCCGATTATCTACACCGACGACCTGATCCGCAGCAAACCCAAATTCTGTGGCGTCAGCCGCAATGAACCCTTCGATTGCGGGTTGATGGCCGAGCGCATGGTGGCCGACATACTGCCCGCCATAGAGCGCAAAACCGGCGGGGAATTCGAATATTCCATCACCAACTGCGATCGCTCCATAGGGGCGCGAATCAGCGGCGAAATCGCACGGCGCTACGGCGACATGGGCATGGCCGACAAGCCTGTGCGCATTCGCTTCAAGGGCGTCGCCGGGCAGAGCTTCGGCGTGTGGAACGCGGGTGGCCTGGAGTTGTACTTGGAGGGCGACGCCAACGACTACGT
>DJFO01000219.1:6580-13206 GCA_002432555.1 Marinagarivorans sp. UBA5870 | reverse complement strand
CACGGTGCTGTACGGCGCCACCAGCGGCAAGCTGTTCGCGGCCGGCCAGGCCGGCGAGCGCTGCGCAGTGCGCAATTCCGGCGCGCACGTAGTGGTGGAGGGCGCGGGCGATCACTGCTGCGAANNGAATACATGACCGGCGGCGTGGTGACCGTACTGGGTGAAACCGGTGTGAACTTCGGCGCGGGCATGACCGGCGGATTCGCCTATGTGCTCGATCGCCATCACCGCTTCGTCGACAAGTACAACCATGAGCTCGTCGACATCACTCGCATCAATACGGAGCAACTGGAAGCCCACCGCAACCATTTGCGTGGCATCATGCGGGAGTTCGTCGAGGAGACCGGCAGCGCTTGGGGACAAGAGTTGCTCACCAACTTCGGCCGCTACATTGGCAGCTTTTGGCTGGTTAAGCCCAAGGCCGCCAGCATCAACAGCCTGTTGACCAGTTTCCGCAACCGCGGCGAATAAGACTTGCGCACATGCGGTCCGCCGCGCGCTTTGGTTTTGAGATACGACTATGGCAGAACGTTTACACAACGATTTCCAATTCCTGGATGTCGGCCGGCAGGATCCGGACAAAAAGGACCTGCAGACCCGCAAAACCAAGTTTGTAGAGATCTACAAGCCCTTCAGCCAGGAACAGGCCAAAAATCAGGCGCATCGTTGCCTGTCGTGCGGCAATCCTTACTGTGAATGGAAGTGCCCGGTTCATAACTACATTCCCAATTGGCTGAAGCTGATATCGGAGGGCAACATCCTCGCGGCAGCGGACCTCGCCCACCAAACCAACACTCTGCCAGAGGTCTGCGGCCGCGTATGTCCGCAGGATCGCCTCTGCGAAGGAGCCTGCACGCTGAATGACGGCTTCGGCGCCGTCACCATCGGCAACGCGGAGAAATACATTACCGATACGGCTTTTGCCCTCGGGTGGAAACCGGACATGTCCAAGGTCGTCGCCACCGGCAAAAAAGTGGCCGTGATAGGCGCGGGTCCCGCGGGGCTTGGTTGTGCCGACATTTTGGTACGCAACGGAGTGAAACCGGTGGTGTTCGACCGTTACCCAGAGATCGGCGGACTGCTCACCTTCGGGATCCCGGAGTTCAAACTGGAAAAGAGCGTCATGGTTCGCCGGCGCAAGGTGTTCGAGGAAATGGGCGTGGAGTTCCGTCTCAACATCGAGGTCGGACGCGATGTCACTATGGCGGACCTGCTGCGCGACTACGACGCCGTTTTTCTGGGCATGGGCACCTACACCTACATGAAGGGCGGCTTTCCCGGGGAAGATTTGCCCGGCGTTTACGATGCTCTGCCGTTCCTGGTTTCCAACGCCAACCGCAATTTGGGCTTTGAAAAAAATCCGGCGGATTTCATCAGCGTCAAAGGCAAACGCGTCGTGGTCCTCGGCGGTGGCGATACCGCCATGGACTGCAACCGCACTTCGATTCGGCAGGGTGCCCACAGCGTCACCTGCGCCTACCGACGCGACGAAGAGAATATGCCTGGATCGCGCCGCGAAGTCGCCAATGCGCGGGAGGAGGGCGTGGAGTTTCTCTTCAACCGTCAGCCGGTTGCGATTGTCGGCGAGCAGAAAGTCGAAGGGGTCAAATTGGTTACGACCCGACTTGGCGAGCCCGACGCAAAAGGCCGGCGTCGACCGGAAATTGTTCCCGGCAGCGAAGAAGTCCTGCCGGCGGACCTGGTGCTCATCGCCTTTGGCTTCCGCCCGAACCCCGCGCCTTGGTTCGACGAACACGGCATCAAGGTCAACGACTGGGGCGGCGTCCAAGCGCCTGCCGAGCAGACCTACGCCTACCAGACATCCAACCCCAAAGTTTTCGCCGGCGGCGATATGGTGCGCGGTTCCGATCTGGTGGTCACCGCCATTTGGGAAGGACGCTCCGCCGCCGAGGGTATCCTCGACTACCTGGACGTCTGAGCAATTCGCAGCAGCGCCGTTCGGGCGGCGCATGACAATAACACTGGAAAATCTATGGCCGACCTCAAAAACGATCGTTTCCTGCGCGCGCTCCTACGCCAGCCCGTGGATGTTACACCGGTCTGGATGATGCGCCAGGCGGGTCGCTACCTGCCCGAATACCGCGCCAGCCGCACCAAGGCCGGCAGCTTTATGGATTTGTGCACGAACCCGCAGCTGGCTTGCGAAGTCACGCTGCAGCCCTTGGAACGTTATCCGCTCGATGCGGCGATTTTGTTTTCCGACATCTTGACGGTGCCGGATGCGATGGGCCTCGGCTTGTATTTCGCGGTTGGCGAAGGGCCGCGATTCAAGAAACCGGTCGCCACCGCCGCCGATATCGAAGCCCTGCCCGTGGTGAATGCCCAACGCGACCTGCCTTACGTGCTGGACGCGGTGCGCACCATTCGGCGGGAACTGAACGGACGGGTGCCCCTCATCGGATTTTCCGGCAGTCCCTGGACCTTAGCGACCTATATGATCGAAGGCGGTTCAAGCAAGGATTTCCGCAAAGCCAAAACACTCGCGTACAACCAGCCGGACGTCATGCATTTGCTGCTGGATAAACTTAGCGATTCTGTGGCGGACTATCTCAACCAACAAATCCTCGCCGGTGCACAGGCCGTGCAAATTTTTGATACCTGGGGCGGAGCGCTGGCGCACGACGCGTACCTGGAGTTTTCCCTCAAGCCGATGCAAAAGGTGGTCGCGCGGCTGTTGAAAGAGCACGAGGGGCGACGCGTCCCGGTGATACTTTTTACCAAGGGCGGCGGCCAATGGCTGGAGTCGCTGGCCGCTACCGGCGCCGATGCGCTCGGTCTCGATTGGACCACGGACATAGGCAACGCCCGTGCTCGAGTGGGTGATCGTGTTGCATTGCAAGGTAATATGGATCCCGCTATCCTCTACGCGAGTCCGGCACGGATTCGCGCGGAAGTGGCGAATATCCTGCGAGCCTACGGGTCCGGTAACGGTCACGTATTCAATCTGGGGCATGGGATAACACCGGAGGTTGACCCCCAGCATGCCGGCGCTTTCATTAACGCCGTTCATGAATTGTCAGCGCAGTATCACCCTGGCCACTTGGCCTAGCTTCGGCTGGCCACATGGCTTAGGCCACCCAGTTCACACTGAGCTGTTGCGCTGGTTTGCATTGCATGAAATTCGCGCCAAGCTGTCCGATCAACCTTCAATTGCCTAGTTTATAATCAGCTCGGCTGCCTAATGACCACTTTAGGCAGGCAGCAGTCGCTTTTGTGGGAAGAGGTAAAAGCTTTGGGTATCAAGCAGATCAAACTCGATGTCAATGAGGTGACCATTGGCATGTTCATCTCTGGGCTGGATCGCCCCTGGACACAAACGCCGTTTCCCCTGCAAGGTTTTTACATCCGCGACTTGGACGAAATCAAGGAGCTGAAAGCTCACTGTCGCCACGTGTACATAGACGTGATCAAGGGGAGCGGCCCCCTAAAGACTAAACTGAAAACGCTCAGCGGCACCCCGGCGGGACAGCAGAAGGAATACCGCGCGCCGCCGTCCGCTCGGCTCACAGACGTGGCCCCGATCAAGGTGCGCGAGAACATTTACCCGGTGCCCACTGTGCCGATCGAAAAAGAAATTGATCGTGCACGAGGTCTGCATCGCGAGGTGTTCGGCGCAGTCAGCAGCGTCCTCGACCAAATTGAAAAAGATCACAATTCAGTGCCGCTCAACGAGACCAAACGCGCAGCGAGTGCGATGGTCGACAGTATTTTGCGCAGCCCGGACGCTTTCACCTGGCTGAGCCGAGTGCGGGAAAAAGACGAATACACCTACAGCCACGCCGTCCGATCGGCAGTGTGGGGCATACTTTTCGGCCGCCATCTCGGCTTAAATAAACTGGACCTGGATGTACTGGCCATGGGTATTTTGCTGAAAGACATCGGCAAAACTCGGCTGCCCAAGCACCTGCTGGAAAAAACCGATCGCTCCCGCACCGAGCAGGAAGCCTACGAAAAATTCGTCGACTATGGGGTTGATATTCTGCGCAAGATGCCGGATATCAAACCGCGTGTTACTTCGGTAATCAAAACCCATTGTGAGCGCATCAACGGCAGCGGGTTTCCCGAGCACCTGCGGGGGGACCGCATCCCTTTACTGGGCAAGATCGCCGGTATAGTCACGTTCTATGACGAGATCACCAATCCGCGTGGAGAGGCCCATCCGCTCTCTCCCTCCAAAGCCGTGGCGCGGCTGTACGAACTGCGCGACGTGGAGTTTCAAGCGGATTTGGTTGTCGAGTTCATTCGCGCCATAGGACTCTATCCCACGGGCACCCTGGTGGAACTGAACACCGGCGAAGTAGCCGTGGTGGTGGAACAGAATTTTAAGCGTCGTTTGAAACCCCGGGTCATGATTGTCATGGACGCCTACAAGCGCCTGCTCGATGAGCCGGTGTTCCTGGACATGGCGGAAGATGACTTGGACAAACAGGCGAAGGTGGATTCCGGTAAACTGCATGCCTACGAAGTGGAACGCATAGAGATCATCCAGGACCTGGAACCGGGAACTTACGAAGTCGATGTCGCGGCCATCCGGGATCACTACCTCGCGGGCCGCACCGGCAGTAAGATTTTGTCCTTTCTCAAGAACCGTTCGCGGATCGCGACTTTGTTTGGCGGGTAGGTGGGGCCGCCTAGGTGGGGCCGCCTAGGTGCGGCCGGCCGATCACTCTCGCTTCAGACTACCTGTCCCATGCCGCGCAGCTCGCCAATCTTCTCTCCCATACGCACGGAGCTCAAAGGCCCGAGGTCGGACCTCCAGCTGACCGTGCCGGCGGGCAGCAACACAATGGCCGTGGATCCCAGCAGGAACCGCCCCATTTCAGCTCCTTTTTGCAATGCCACTGTCTTGTTACCCGCGTAATCGATGGTGCGGGTCCGGCGCGGGACCGGGGTCACCAACCCGGCCCAAACCGTCTCGATGCTCGCGACTATCATGGCGCCTACCAGCACCACCACCATCGGCCCCGCCGAGGTCGCGAAATGGCAGACCACACGCTCATTGCGGGCAAACAAACGCGGCACCTCTTCCGCGGTCACGGTATTGACGGAGAAAAGGTCGCCGGGCACGTGTGTCATCCGAGTCAGAGTGCCGGCGAGCGGCATATGCACCCTGTGATAATCGCGCGGCGAAAGATAAACAGTGACGAAATGTCCATTGGCAAAATCGGCCGCCGCTGTCGCGTCGCCGCCGAGAAGCTCCGTCACTGAGAAGTCCTGTCCTTTTGCCTGGAATACTCGACCGGCGCTGATGGTGCCGATCTGACTGATGGCGCCGTCGGCCGGACACACGACCGCGCCGGCCCCCGGATCGATTGCCCGGGCCCCGGGTTTGAGTGCGCGGGTGAAAAAGTCGTTGAACGAAGCGTAGGCCGTAGGATCCTCCACCAGAGCCTCCGTCATGTCCACCCGGTAGCGCTGCACGAACCAACGCACGAACAGGTTCTTGATAGTGGCGTTGCTAGTGCCGGCCAAGAGGCCCGCCGCGCGCGACAACATCCGCTGCGGAGCGAGACGCTGGAGAGCGATAAAAAGATTGCGTTGCATTATGAGTTCTCGATTATGGGGAGTCCTGCATAGCCACTGCGTCCAGGCTCGTAACTATTTGCTGATAGCTGTTGAAACGGGCCTCACTCACCTCACCGCGCGATACCGCCTCCAGCAGGCCACAGCCGGGTTCGCGGCCGTGGCTGCAGTCGCGGAACCGGCAACGGCTGATCGGTTCGCGAAACTCACAGAAGCCGTCGGCAACCTGGTCCCGGCTCAGATGCCAGAGGCCGAATTCCCGAATGCCGGGAGAGTCGATGCAGTCACCGCCGGAAGGAAAGTGGTAGAGACGGGCATGGGTCGTGGTGTGCCGACCTTTCTGTTCTTGCTCGGACAACTTGCCGATTTTGATGGGCTCCGCCGGTAGGAGCGCCTGGATGATGGACGATTTTCCAACCCCAGACTGGCCGACAAAGATGCTGGTGCCGGATGCCAAACAGTCCCGCAGCTCAGCCATGCCAAGCTCGCTGCGAGCGGAGACCTGCAGAGCGCGGTAGCCGAGGGCCCCATAGTCGGCGAGCAGGGCGGACAGCGGGTGATCAGGAGTGAGCAGATCGCTTTTATTGACCAGCAGAAGTGGTTCGAACCCGGAGGTCTCTGCCACCACTAAATAACGATCAATGAGGTTGGCGTGCGCAACGGGTTCTGGGGCTAAGGTAATGACCATGCGGCTAACATTGGCGGCCACCAGTTTCAACTTGCCGAAGGCGTCGGGGCGATGGAGTTCCGCCTGGCGAGGAAACAAGGCGGTTACCACCCCCCCTTCACCGCCGGCCCGCCAGATCACGCGATCGCCAGCGACAATGGGTCCGAGGTTCGCGCGCAAGTGACAGCGAATCACCGCCCCATCGGCTCGGCTTTCGACATCCGCTTGTTTGCCGTAATGGCTGAGCACCAATCCTTCCAGTTCCGGCCCGAGCAGGTCGTCGGCCAGTTGCGACTCCAGATGATCGGCCCCGGCGTGGCGGCGCTTCTGCACCCTTTCGGTCTGCTGTTTGGACAGCTTGCGTTTACTCAAAATGAACCCTGCGATTGACTCTGCGCCCGGGCGCATGAATAGG
>DJFO01000219.1:5013-6489 GCA_002432555.1 Marinagarivorans sp. UBA5870 | reverse complement strand
ATCGAAATCGCCACCGTGGTGACCAACGCCGAACTTGATGTCCTGGCGGAAGGCCCGGTCCTGGCAATCCACCAGCACCCGGCGGTGCTGGCCGGGATGGACGAATGGAATACGCGGCAGCACGGCCGTTCGGGACTGACCCTGCGAGTGCAGGAGAGCCAGGTCACCACTCGGGACGCGGAGCAGGCGACGCTTGCGTTCCTTGCCCAATGGGTGCCCCCGGGCAAATCGCCCATGTGCGGTAATTCTATTTGCCAGGACCGGCGATTCCTCGCGCGCCAGATGCCGTGGCTAGAGGCGTTCTTTCATTACCGCAACCTGGACGTGTCGACGCTGAAAGAACTCGCGCGGCGCTGGCACCCGGAAGCGGCGGCCGGTTTTACCAAAAACAGCGCGCACCTTGCGCTCGATGATATTCGAGATTCCATCGCCGAACTGCGCTATTACCGCACGACTTTGTTGCGCCCCTAGCCCCGCCAGGCACCAGCGCTTGAAAAATGGCTGGTGCCACTCGCCCGTCAACCGCACCATAGGCGCACCCTGCTGGCGGTGCCCGTGACCCGTCGGCTAACACCAAGTCCCGAAATAACTATCCCGCCCAGACCAAATTGTGCGAACGGTTTCCAGGCGGGCCGGCCCCTGGCTGGGATTCAAGCTGACGGGTCGGCCGCGGGTCGTTTGAGCTTGCGCCGCCGGGGTAGCGTCGGGTCTTGCTGGCGCGCGAGCGCCCAATCGATATGCTCTTGCACGAGGGGCGTCGCCTGTGGGCGTCGCTCCGTGAGAGCTGCGACAATGGCCGGGTCGGGCGGTGCATTGCCCAAGCCGACAGCGAGATTTCGCAGCCAACGCTCGTAGCCGATGCGCCGGATGGCCGAGCCTTCGGTCGCTCGAAGAAATGTCGGTTCATCCCACAAAAACAGCTCGAGAAGCCGACGGTTTGCCAACCCGTGACGCGGCTGAAAGTCGGCCTCACCGGTGAATTTCGCGTATTTGTTCCACGGGCAGATCGCCTGACAATCGTCGCAACCGAACACCCGGTTGCCCATGGCTGCGCGGAATTCTTCCGGGATTGGGCCTTTATTTTCGATGGTTAGGTAGGAGATGCAGCGTCGCGCGTCCAGCTCGTAGGCGCGGGGAAATGCGTCGGTTGGGCAGACTTTTAGGCAAGCGGTGCAAGACCCGCAGCGATCGGCGGCCTGACTGCGGTTCACCGGCAGGGGGACATTGGTCAGGATTTCGCCAAGAAAGAACCAGCTGCCCGCGGTTTCGTTGAGCACCAGNNTTTGCCGATCCAGCCCAGGCCGGCTTTGGCCGCCAAGGGTCGTTCCAAAACAGGCGCACTGTCGACGAAAGGCCGCTGGTTCACCGGCATCAAGGGTTCTGCCGCTGCGCGAATTCTGTCCGCTAGCAGCGCGAGGCGCTTGCGCATCAATTTATGGTAATCACGCCCGAGGGCGTAGCGGGAGACATAGGCCC
>DJFO01000219.1:1099-5003 GCA_002432555.1 Marinagarivorans sp. UBA5870 | reverse complement strand
TACCCGCACCGCGCCGTCGACTAAAAGCTCGGGCTGCAGCCGCTTATCGACGTTCTCCGCCAACCAATCCATGCTCCCGTGGTACCCCTTGCCAAGCCACTCCTGCAATGGCTCGCGCAGGACTTGCAGATCCGTATCGCTGATGCCGACCTGGTCAAAACCCAATTCTGCCGCCCAGGTGGTGATTCGATCGGCAAGTGCGGCAAAAGACGGAGTGGTTGTCATAAAAAATTGCAAGATGAAATCCAGTATAATTCCGGCGCATTTTCCCAGCTCAACACGAAGCGCAATCATGGCCGTAAGCTTACTCAACAATCTCTATTCCGGCGATCAGACCCGCGAATTGGACCGCCGCGCAATCACCGAACACGGCATTGCCGGCGCGGTGCTGATGAAACGCGCCGGGCGCGCCGCTTTTGAATACGCCTGCCGCACCTGGCCGAACAACCGCAATTGGTGGATTCTGTGCGGCGCGGGCAATAACGCCGGCGATGGTTATATTTTCGCCGCCCTTGCGGCGCAGCGCCAGCATCGTGTGCGAATGGATTACCTGTGCGCGCCGGAACAGCTGAAAGGTGACGCTCGCTCCGTGGCGGCCTATGCTGCACAAGAAGGCGTGGTACTGAAGCCATTTAGTGGCAGCGGGCCAGAGTGGGCAGACGGGCCCTGGGTGATCGTGGACGCGCTCCTTGGCACCGGCTTACGCGGTGCACCGCGCCCTGAATATGCCGCGGCCATCGATTGGATCAACCGCGCCGGCGCTCCGGTCCTCGCCCTCGATCTACCCTCTGGCCTGTGCCCCGACACAGGCGCGGAGCAGGGCAGCGCCGTCCGAGCGGATCACACCATCACCTTCATCGGCGCCAAGCTCGGCCTGTTCACCGGGCGCGGCCCCGCCCTCGCCGGCCGGGTTGAGCTCGCGGAGCTTCAGCTGCCGCCGGAAGTTTACGCAAACCTTCCGCCGATCGCGCGCCGGATTGACCTCGCCCAGTTGCCGGGGCTCCCAACCCGTGCGGCCGATGCCCACAAGGGTCAGTTCGGGCACGTGATGGTCATAGGTGGCGAACACGGATACGGCGGTGCGGCTATTCTCGCCGCCGAAGCCGCGGCTATGACGGGGGCCGGGCTCGTCAGCCTCGCCACGCGGGCCGAACACTTAGCGCCCGCACTGGCGCGCCGGCCGGAACTTATGGTGGTCGGCGTCCCCTCGGGACAAGAACTTGAGCCCTTCCTCACGCGGCCGACCCACCTGGTGGTCGGCCCCGGCCTCGGTCGCACGCCCTGGTCGGAGCAAATGCTGCAGCAGGCCCTCGCGTCAGGTCGACCTCTGGTGCTGGATGCGGACGCGCTCAACATCCTTGCTGAGGGTCGCTTGCGCTGGCCAAACCATGGTCATTGGGTGCTGACTCCCCATCCTGGAGAGGCCGCCCGACTCCTTCAGACAAGTGTGACCGAAGTACAGCAGAACCGGCCGCGCGCGGTGATCGCTCTGCAGGAAAAATTAGGCGGCGTCGTAGTTCTCAAGGGAGCCGGCACTTTGATTTGCGACGGCAGCGAAACGGTGCTTGCCAAGGTGGGCAATCCGGGTCTGGCCTCCGCCGGCACCGGCGACGTGCTGAGCGGGGTGATCGGCAGTTTCATGGCCCAGGGGCTCAGTCTCATGGCCGCGGCGCAATTGGGTGTCTGCTTGCACGGGGCCGCCGCGGATCTGGCGGTGGAGGAGACGGGCGTGCCGGGTTTGCAAGCGGCGGAGTTGATCCCTTATATGCGGGAGCTCCTGCGCGCATGACGCTGGCTGACTGCCGTTTTTGGCTGGTGGATGAACAGGCGACCGTAGATCTAGGACGGCGCCTGGCGCGGCCTCTCCGGCGCGGCGGGATTGTATATCTCGAGGGGACTCTCGGCGCGGGCAAGACGACTCTGACCCGCGGACTCTTGCAGGCGCTGGGTCATTCAGGTCCGGTCAAAAGCCCGACCTACACCCTCGTTGAGCCCTACCAGATGCCGGAACTTCAGGCGTTCCATTTCGACCTTTACCGGTTAGGCGATCCCGAAGAGCTGGAATATATGGGCATAAGAGACTATTTTTCAGAACAAAATCTGTGCATCGTCGAGTGGCCGGCAAAGGGCCTCGGTCTTCTGCCCGAGGCCGATCTGGTACTGGAATTGGCGGTTGTACGAGGAGGGCGCGCCGCGACTGTGCGGGCCTCGACCCCGCGCGGCGCCGGAATGCTTTCATCATTTTTGACTTCATAGGAGCGGCATGCGGATGTTGCGCATTGCAATAGGGATAATGTTGGCCGTAGTGGTCATGCAGGGTTGGGCGCAAACAAGGATCGCCGGGGTGCGCCTGTGGCAGGCGCCGGACAGCACCCGCCTGGTCTTCGACCTGAGCGGGCCGGTGGAATATAAAATGTTCACCCTGGACTCGCCCGCTCGGCTGGTCATCGACCTGGACCGGGCTGCGCTCGCTCCCGATCTCACCCGCCTCACGCTCGACAAGTCGCCTGTATCCGGCGTGCGCTACGGCAGCCGGTCCGACGGGGTGCGGGTGGTGCTGGATTTAAATCGCAAGGTGCAACCGCGCAGTTTCCTGCTGCCCAAACATGGCGACAAGGCCGACCGGTTAGTCGTGGATCTATTGGAAGATGCCGCACCTGCACCCACCGAGGAGCCGGCAACGACGGCGGCCGGCAAGATCGCCCAGGAACTGGAGGACCTGGTCCCGCAAAAACGCAAGATCATAGTCGCGGTCGACGCCGGCCACGGTGGCGAAGACCCCGGTGCGCTGGGACCCGGCAGAGTGCAGGAAAAAGCAGTGGTGCTTGCCATCAGCCAGCAGCTGGTAGACATGATTAATCGCGAGCCCGGGTACAAGGCTTATCTGGTGCGAACCGGAGACTACTACATTCCCCTGCGCAATCGGCGCGATAAAGCTCGGCATCTGCGCGCCGATCTGTTCGTATCGGTCCACGCCGATGCTTTCAAAAACCCCAAAGCGAGCGGCGCCTCGGTATTCGCCCTCTCCCGCAGCGGCGCGACCAGTGAGACCGCGCGATTCCTGGCCCAAAAAGAAAACGAAGCCGACTTGATCGGTGGGGTGGGTGGCGTCAATCTCAATGAGGTGGACAATGTCCTGGCCGGGGTGTTGGTCGATCTCTCGATGACTGCGACCTTGACGAACAGTCTGCAAGTGGGGGACCGGGTGCTGAAGGAAATGGGCAAGATCACCAAGCTCCACAAGAAACAAGTGGAGCAGGCGGGCTTCATGGTATTGAAGTCCCCGGATGTGCCATCGATTCTGGTGGAGACGGGCTTTATATCCAACCCGCAAGAGGCGCAGAAACTGAATACACCCAGTTATCGCCGCTTTTTGGCGGAAGCCATCTTCCGCGGTATCAAAGGTTATTTTTACGACTCGCCGCCCGCCGACTCTTACATCGCGTGGACCAAGAACCAAGGGGGCGGCAGGGATCGCCACCACTACACCATTGCGGTGGGCGACACCCTGGCGGATATCGCTAAACGGCACAACGTCAGTCTCAGCCGTTTGCTCGAGTACAACGGTTTGCGTTCTTCGGCGGTGATTCAGGTGGGCCAGAAACTGGCCATCCCGGCGAGCTGAGGCTTGCGCCACCGGGGCGCCCGGTTGAAAATGGCCCCCGTTTTCTCCCACTGCCGTGTCCACCTGCATGTTAAGAATTCAGCTGCTCAGTCCCCGCTTGGCCAATCAAATTGCCGCCGGCGAGGTCGTGGAGCGCCCGGCGTCGGTCATCAAGGAGCTCCTGGAGAACAGCCTTGACGCGGGCGCCACTCAGGTGGAGGTCGAAGTCGAGGCGGGCGGCGTGAAGCTGATGCGAGTGCGCGATAACGGCTGCGGCATCGGTCGCGAAGACCTGGCGCT
>DJFO01000219.1:0-1064 GCA_002432555.1 Marinagarivorans sp. UBA5870 | reverse complement strand
CCTCGCGAGCATCAGCTCGGTCTCCCGACTTCAGCTGACTAGCTGCACCGCCGAACAGGACTGTGCCTGGAGTGTGAAGGCCGAGGGGCGCGATATGGAGACCGACCTCAGCCCGGCCGCCCACCCGCGCGGCACCACGGTGGAGGTGTGGGACTTGTTCTTCAACACGCCGGCTCGGCGCAAATTTTTGCGCACCGAAACCACCGAATATGGCGCCATCGAAGACGTCGTGAAACGCTTGGCTCTGGCGAACTTCGCGGTCGGCTTCTCGCTGAAGAACAACAGCCGGATTGTCAGCGCCTGGCGCCCCTGTCAGAACCAGGCCGAGCAGGAGCGCCGCGCCGCCCAGATCTGCGGTCCCGCGTTTATGGATCAAGCGATCTTCGTCGATTTCGAGCGCGCGGGGCTGCGTTTGTGGGGTTGGGTCGCACTGCCGGCTTTTTCGCGCAGTCAGGCCGACCTGCAGCACTTCTACGTGAACGCGCGCGCGATCCGCGACAAACTTGTGACCCACGCTGTGCGCCAAGCCTATCAGGACGTTCTGCACCACGGTCGGCACCCCGCTTACGTGCTTTACCTGACGCTGGACCCCACCACTGTCGACGTCAACGTGCACCCCACCAAGATCGAGGTGCGCTTCCGCGACAGCCGTGCGGTGCACCAGTTCGTGTTCCACGCGGTGCAGCGCGCGCTGGCGCAAACGTCGGCCACGGCGCATGGCAGCGTGCCCTCGCCGCTGCCGGCCGCGGACACGCTGGCCGCCAGCGGCCCTTTCACGGGGAACACCTGGCGCCCGCAGCAGACATCGTTCGGCGCGATGATCAATCCGTCGTACTCGCCGACGTTCTCGCCGTCGCCGTTCGGCACGCGCGATGGCGGCGGCGTGGCACAGAGCACCGAACGGTATGGCGCGCTGTTCGCCGACGGCGAACCGCCGCGCGCGGCCGAAGCGGCGCCGCCCTATGTGCTGCCGCAGGCGACTGCGTACACGGCATCGTCGGCCGCGCTGGCGCAGGAGGAATTCCCGCTCGGCTTCGCGCTCGCGCAGCTGCACGGCATCTACA
>DJFO01000205.1:14680-14892 GCA_002432555.1 Marinagarivorans sp. UBA5870 | reverse complement strand
TGGTGACCGCCTACGCCTATGACCGCCGCGACAATATCGTAACCAAGACAACAGGCAACACCGTCAGCGACCAGCGCGTCACTACGCGGCAGTACGACCTGCTCGACCGAATGGTGCGGGAAGACGATCCGGAATCCTACAGTACGCTCTGGGCCTATGATGTATTCGGTAATAAATTGTCCGAAGTCAGCGGCCAATATTTGGTTCCGCAA
>DJFO01000205.1:0-14595 GCA_002432555.1 Marinagarivorans sp. UBA5870 | reverse complement strand
TATTCAGTACGCCTACGATGCCCTGGGCAATAAGCTCAGAGAAACCGATGACGTCACGGGCAGCGGTACCAATCGCCGCACCACTTTCGAATACGATAAAGCCGACCGCGTCATCACCACCCTGTCACCCGAAGGTGGCCGTCTAAAGAACATTTATAACAGCCACGGTGAAATTATCAAAACCGAAAGGCTGCAGAGCGTCACAGCCGCTGGTGTTGAAACCATANNAATGCTTTTGAATATGATGCCCTCGGCCGCCGGAGCGCCGCCGTTGATGGCGAGCAGGCGCGCACGGAATACGAATACGACGCCGTAGGCAATCTCGACCTGACCCGTTACGGCGCAGGCACCGCCGCGCAGTACACCACGCGCAAAGAATACGACTTGAATAATCGGCGAGTTGCGGACATCGACGGATTGAACCAGCGCAAGGCATTTGAGTACGACGCCGTGGGCAACGTTATCCGCACGCTGGATGCCCGCGGTAATCCAGCGTTTATTTATTATGATGGCGATAATCGGCAGATCGCCAAGGTCAACGAAGAAAAATTCCTCGAAACCACCGGCTACGATGCCCTGGGCAATGTAGTGTCCAAGCAGCTGTTCACGAACGCAATCGCGGGAGCGGTGAGTACCGGCACTATTCCGACGGCGGTGCCATCCGCCGCCGACCGAACCAGTCAATTTGTTTATGACGGCAACGGCCGACTGATCCAAAAGACCGAAGCCAATGCCGCCGAAACCACCTACCTGCTGGACGGCCAAGGCAATATCAGCATCGAAACCGATGCGCTCGGCCGCGCGACAAAGTACAGCTACGACTCGGAAAATCGTGTTACTTCGGTCGAAACCGCGGACACGGCGAAAACCCTCTACGAGTACGACCTCGTTGGCAACAACACCAAAATCACCTACGCCGCGGGCTCCGCGACGCAGGAGACCCACGAAACATTTGCCTACGATTTTGCCAATCGCCTGATCAACCAGACCGATTTTTACGGCAATGCGATCCGTTATAGCTACGACAGAGCCGACAACAAAGTTGGCAAAATCGACGCAAAAAATAACAGCTCCGACTGGAACTACGACCTCAACAACCGTGAAATTTCAGCGATAGATCCATTGCTCGAAAGCGTCGACACCACCTACGACGTTTTTGGCAATGTGGTGCAGGTGGAAGACGCCGAAGGTGGTGTCACCACCAATTATTTCGATGCGAACAACCGCATTGTTATTTCCGTCGATGCCGAAGGTTGGGTGAAGAGTTTCAGCTACGATGCCAATGGCAATTTGACAGCGGAGCGCCTGCATATGTCGGCGCCTTTGAGCGCGGTGCCCAGCCCGTCCGCGCGGCCGGCACTGGTGAATTCCGCGACTGACCAGATTCTCACTTCCGCATACGATGCGCTCAACCGCAAAGTCGTCCAGACCGACGGTGAAGGTTACCGCAGCGAATTTATCCTCGATGCCTTCGGTAACCGGACACTGGTGCGGCAGCAGGTCACGCAGCCGCCTGCCGGCAGCGGTGAACCGATCCTCTGGGCCGAAACGCGTCGCTACTACGATGAGGGGGATTTTTTAACCCACGAAATCAGCCCCGAAGGTTACCTGACGTTCAACCGTTACGACTTGCTCGGCAATCTGGTAGAAAAAAATCGCTACGCAGACAAGGTGGCCGTTCCCGGCGCCGGCGGCCTGCCCGTCGGCAATGCGGCGGGTGAGATTACGTTCGAATACAGCTATGACTCCGTCAATCGGCTACAACAGGAAATTTCGCCTCTCGGCGTGGTGACACGCTATCAATACGACTTGCGCGGCAACCAGATAGCATTCACCAAGGCCTTTGGCACAGATGAGGCGAGCACCACCCGCTTTACGTTTGACAAGGCAAACCGGCTGACGGACACGGAATTCGCCGATGGAACGGTCACTCATCTGGTACTGGACGCCAACGGCAATATTGCAGAGGAACATCTGGCGTTCGGTGAAGGTGGCACCCGGGTAACCGGCTTCGACTACGACGCAAACAATCGAGTGTTATTCAAAACCTTGGCCAAGGGCACCAGCGTCGAAGTGCGCACCCGCTTTAACCGCGACGCAAACGGCAATGTCCTGTCACAGCACCAGGCGTTCGGCACCGCCGATGTGCGCATTACGGAATTCGAATACGACAAGAATAACCGGGCGGTTGCCGAGATTCGCGTGGTGACGGATCCCGACACCAATCAAGTCGTGCGGGAGCGGTCGGAACTGCATTTCGACGGCGCCGGCAATCGCACTCTCAAAATTGTCGCCGCCGGTACCACGAGCCAACGCATCACGCTTGCGGAATTCGATAGGGACAGCCGCCTGATCGCCGAAGTGGTGGGCGCAGTGGAGGGACCGGCCGGTGTCTACACCGGTGGCACTCGCACCGAATACACTTACGACGGACTCGACAATAAAATCAGAACGCTGCAGGCCGTGGGCGTGGCCGGCGAGGAGCGCACCTCCCTGTACGGGTATGATCTTGAGGGTCGCGTCGAGCGGATTCAGGATCCGGAGGGTGGGGTTACCACTTATGAGTACGACCTGCACGGCAATCAGACGCGGATCGTCGACGCCAACGGCACTGAAAGAATCAATATTTTTGATGACCTCGGTCGTGTGACCAGCACCGAATTCGACGGCGTGCTGGTGGAAAATCAGTATGATCTGCGCGGCAACCGGATCGAAAGTTCCCAGGCCTTTGTCGACGGCAGCGATAAGCGGACCACGCGTTATCAATACGACCTGCTGGACCAGCAAACGGTTATCACGGATCCGGAGGGTTTCACTACCCGAATGGAATACGATCGGGTGGGCAACCAGATTGCAGTCACCAGCGGCCTCTACGTGGTAGATCCGGCAGACCCCGACTTCGATCCTGCGAAAGCGGCACTCGCACAAGGCGCAAGCTCGTCCATCCGCTTCGATTTCGACCAGTTGAACCGCCAGGTGCGCATGAGCACCGCATTCGGCTCGCCCGATGCGAGCGTGCGGGTATTTAGCTATGACGCGGTCGGCAATAAAACCGGCGAAACGGAAGCGGGGGGCAGCGCGCGGGTGAACACCGTGCACCATTTTTACGATGGCGCCAACCGGCTGATTCGCAGCGAAGACCCGGAAGGGGGTATCACCGAATTCCGCTATAACGCAGCGGGGGAAAAGATTCTGCAGCGCATGTTGCAGCAGGATGCCGCGGATCCCGGCGATCCGGCGACCGCCGTCTGGATCGAACACCAATTCGGCTACGATCCGTTCGGCCGTCTGACCTCCAAACACGAAAATCCCACCGCGACCAACACCGCGGAAAATATTCTCACGACCTACGGTTATGATGCGCTCGGCAATCAAACGTCGATCACCGTGGCGCCCGATCTCGGTGTTGCACAACAGCGGCACACCGAAAAGAAATACGATCTGAATAATCGGGTAGTGGAGGAAATCGACGCGGAGGGTCACAGTACCTTATCCGCGTACGATGCACTGGGGAATCGCACCCAAGTGACCGACGCCATGGGTTACAGCGCGTTTTATTATTTCGACGCGCAAGGCAATACNNAATACCCGCAAAATTCTCGATGGCAACGGCGTTGTCAGTGAATTCAGTTACGACTCGGCGAAAAATCGCATTGGCGAGCGCGTCTATGCTACGCCTTATACCGGTGTACGCCCCCCCGTTGGGGAACCGTCGGTCGCGGCCGATCCGGCTAAGGATCGCATTTCCAGCTCCGTGTACAACCGCAACAGTAAAGTCAGCACCCGCACCGAAGCCGATGGCAGCACGCATGAATTTACCTACAATGCCGCGGGCAATCTGGTGCGCGAGGAGCGCTTTACCAATACCGCGCAGCCGCAAGTGCTCAGTTACGAGTACGATGCGCTCGGTCGCCTGGTGCGATTTACCGACGTGGACGGCAGCATCACAATGACCGGGTACGACGCCAGCAGCAACAAGAGCCGCGTCGAAGTCACGGAGACGACTGGATTCAAAAACGCCAATGGGGTGGACATCACCCGCACGACGGTCAATACCTATAACTATGATCTTAATAATCGCCTGGTCGAAGACATCTTTGATCCGACCGGTCTCAACATAATCCAGACCATCCGCTACGACGAGATGGGCAATGCCATAGGCAAGACGACCGGTAATGGCGCGGCCGAGAGTTTTACATACGACCTGGCGGGTCGGTTGGTCGCGCAGGCAAATGGACTGGGGCAGAGCACACGCTACACCTACGACCAACTGGGCAACCAGCGCGCGGTAATGAATCCGCGCGGCACCGCGCTCACGGATCCGGCGCAGGCTCAAGCGCACCGAGCGGAATTCGAATACGATCGCAACGGCCGCGCGGTCCGGGAAATTCAGCCGGAAGTCACACTTTTCACCATAACGCAGGGCGAACACCGCGCGAAGCCCACCACCACTCACGTCTACGACGAAGTGGGTAATGAAGTTCAAGTGGTGGACGCTAACGGATTTGTCACCACCCGCTACTACGACGCCAATCGGCAAGTTGTCGCCGAGGTTGATGGCGACGGCGTTTATCGGGAGTGGACCTATAACGCGTTCGGCAATCGGCTGTCCGAGACGATTCACACCGGATTTATCGTCGATCCGGCGGGCCTGGATCCGAAGATCAAACCCGCTGTGCCGAGCGGCGCTTCTCACACGACGGATTTTGAGTACGACAACGCCGGTCGGCTCGTGAAAACCATCCACCCGGCGGTGGATGTCTACACCATTTCCACTCTTACCGCGTTAACTGTGGTTCCGACGGGTACCGACCAGCCGGCGAGCCAAC
The DNA here is from genome assembly GCA_002432555.1 of Marinagarivorans sp. UBA5870. The sequence goes on along the minus strand of DJFO01000205.1, from coordinate 9,766 downwards.
GGTTGGAGGAAATAAAAGCCTACGACGCCTACGGCAATTTGACGGAAAGTTACGACCGCGCCAATCATCTCACGCTCGCCTATTCCGACGTGAAAGGACGGGTGATCGCCCAGATCGATCCCGCGGGTTATGCGACCCGGTTCGATTATGACGGCCAGGGCAATGTGGTCAGACAATATGTGTTTCTGGAGCCGCTGACGGCGCTGCTGGCCACGTCTCCCAAACCGACTCTCGCGCAATTGACAGCGCACCTCAATAATGTGTTGCAGGAAAACACCAACGGCGCTGGCTTGGTGGTGGATAAGGTCCAGGTGGTCACGCGCGTTTACGATCTGGCGAACCGCTTGGTCGAAGAGCGCTCACCGGCGGTCGATGTCTTCGATACTGGCGCGTTGGATTTAGCAGGGTTGCGAAATCTGACCGAGGTCAACGCCGTCAAACAGGAGGTGATCACCCGCTACACCTACGACGGCGCCAATAATCAATTAACCAAAATCATGGCCGCCGGCACATCCCAGGAGGCCGTTGAATACAGCTTCTACGACGCGGCAAACCGCAAGATTGCCATAGTCGACGGCAATCGCGGCTTGACCGTTCTCTCCTACGATGAAAATGGCAACCGCACGAAACTTGTGCGTCATTTCAACGCCGTCACGAGCAGCATCGATTTAGCGGGGCTGTATGAGGATCCGGCCTTTTCAACCCCGGCGGCGTTCGCCGCTTTGGTTGCCGTGCATGCAAACGATCAGGTGCAGGTCACCACCTTCGATGAATTGAATCAGGAAGTGACGCGCACCGAGTTAATGGGCAGCGGCGATGACGACGATTTGACTCAGAAGACCCTGTATAACGCCAGGAATGAAAAAACTTGGGTACAGCAAGCGATCACCGGCGGGGAAGACCAGCTGGGTTTTGTCACCAAATACGATTACAACGGCCGCGGGCAAATTGACCGCATTGAAAACGCCGACGGGTCCATAAAACTTAGTGAATACGACGCGGCGGGCAATTTGGTGTTGGCTTATACCGGTTCCGGTGAAGCGGTTGAGCCGGCCGAGGTGTCCGGCATCAACTTCACCGCGCAAGGGCTGGAATTCAATTGGGCTCAGGCCGACGCTGCCGGCGTCCAGTCGTATCTGGTCTTTGGCACCAGCAGTGTGACCGACATTGATCCGACCGCGATCAACGTCAACAGCTTTGTGACTCTGGGTTATCCCCAGACCAGTGGCGCCTTGGGCAACCAGTCGAGCGCGACCGGCAAAGTCGTGATCCCCAACTCCGCTCTCACCGGAGACACAATCTATTTCCGCGTTGTTTCGCGCAGTGCATCGAGCAATTTGGCCTGGTCCAACGAATACAGCGTTGACGTACCGCCGAGATTGACGGGCATTGAAGTCGCCCAACCGTCCGACGGAGCGCTGACGGTCACGGCGGCTTTTGATGGCTCGGTCACCTCACCCGAATTGGTGTTTGGCGGCAGCACAGCGGCGCTGACATCCATCGGCGGGGGGCGTTACCAGGCGACCATCGATGTTACCAATCCGCAGGCACTGGCCTATCACATCACCTGGGAAAATGCGGCCGGACAGGCTTTTGCCAGCGAATCCACAACCTTTGAGTCACCCGCCGACCACCTCGGCGCCACTACGACCCTGGCCGAAAACACCGTAATGGTGGGCAGTGACACCCGGTACACCATCAGCGGCTCCAGCGTGGTCCCGGCGGGCGCGGATATAAGAGCACTGCTGGTGAGCTGGGTGAGCATGACCAGCGGCGGGCAAAGCGGCAGCCTAAGTCCCACAGGAACTGTGAACGGTTCAGACCGCACGTTCAATTACGTCATCGGCGGTGGTGAGCTTCTTGAAGCCGGCAGCTACACCATTCAGCTGCAAGCCCTGACCGGCGAAGGGCTTGCGCTGCTCGATAAATTCGACGTGACCATAGGCGAGGCGACCCCGCTCGATCTTACGGTTAAATCCTTAAGTTTGGCGGCCCAAGATCAGGGAACCAGTCAGCAGGTTTTTATTGATGGCGTGCGTGTGGAGTCGGAGCGAACCACCGATGGCGAGCGCCGCCTGCTGGTCGACGCCGAAGGGGTCGGCTCGTCCAGCCGCTTCAGTGTGATTTACGGCAGCTTGTACGCGGACAGTCACAGCATCGATCTGCTGACGGCCGCCGAAGAACCTCTTAGCGTAACGGTCAACTTCAGCGCGGCGGAATTCGAGCGCATCGATGGCCCACTACGGATCGCATATAAAACCGCGGGTTCCACCGGCATTTACACCAACGGAGCGAATCTAACGGCAGATGCCGATAACAATCGGTATACGATCGAATTGGATGAACTTGGTAACAGTGCGCACGACTTCAAAATTTCCTACAGCACCGCCAATGGAACCGAGGTGGTGGTTGACCTTTTCCAATTTGACCGGGACACCGGCAGCGCGACGGTCTCCGGTCGCTCCATAAACGTGGCTGCCGCGGAATTCGATGGAATCGTCACGTCCAGCAGCTCCGGGCGCTTGAGCGTGGATGGAGGGCTGTATATAGGTGACCGCGAACTGCCGGTCGCCGCTTCCGGCCAGTCGCTGAGTGTGAACGAGTCTGCCGGCACCTTCGGACATGTGGAATACGAGGGGAAAAATCTCGGCTACTTCACGGTCAACCGTTATGACGCTTTGAATCAGCGCATCGCCACCAACGAACAAACCGGCAACTGGCGCACCTTCGGCCGCGACGCCAACGGCAATGAGGTCTGGACCCGCGATTTCGGCACGGCAACCATCCAGAGCGGCGACATTATTTTTGATGCGACCCAGTGGCTCGACAGCTTCAAAAGCTACGACGCCCGTAATCGTCTGATCCAGGAATATACCCCCCTGGTTTACGACGGGGCCACGTTGCACGGCGCGCTCAAAACCCGCGCCTACGACGCTCTCGATAAAGTGGTAACCGAGGTGGATGCCACCGGTGTCACCACCGCGCGAAATTACGATCTCGGCGGCAACCTGGTCAGTGAAATCACGGGCGTCACCGGCGATGAAACCGCCAAATATTGGTGGTACGACCGCCGCGGCAATCAAACCGCTATCGAGGACGGTTTAGGAAACACAGTCTTTAAGCAGTACGACGCGCTCAACAGTCTCCGTTTTGAAAAAGACGGCGCAGGTCATATTCGCGAGTTTGAGAATGACACCTTTGGCCGCGCGACGGCGGAAAAGGTCTATCTCGACGATAACACCCTTTACCGCACGCAGGCCCAGACCTACGATCAGCGCGATCGGGTACTCTCGCAGAGCGTCGACGGCGTCTTCAAGGCCTCCTATGCCTACGACGGCAGGGACAAACGCCTTCTAACCACCGACGGCGAACTAAATACTTTCGCCCAGACCTGGGACCAGATGGGGCAGGCCCTGACGGAAAAAAGTTACGTGGCTGCCGCGAACGAAAGCCAATCTGCGATCACGCGGAAAGAGTACGACGCCTTCGGTAACGTTGTTGCCGAATACGATGCCATGGGTCGCGCGACTCAAAAAATCTACGGCGCTTTTGGCCGGCTGTTAAGTTCAATCGACCAGGGAGGGCGGGAGACCTCGTATCGCTACGACGCTTGGGGCCGAATGATCGAAGAATCGGGTACCACCAGCGAGGGCGCGAAGCGCGTCGAGCGAAAATACGACAGCCTGGGGAATCTGCGCGAAATCATCGACCAGGGCGCGCACGATCCTGAAGACCCCTATGCCAAATCCACGGTGTTCACCTACGATCTGGCCGGCCGCCGCAAAACGGAAATCGTCACCGGGGCCGACGGGGCACTGCTGCGGGATATTTCCTATGAATACGACGCCCGCGGCCAGATGGAATCTTGGTCCAACTCCACTGCCGATGCCACCAAAGGTGCGGGCATGGAATACACCTGGGACCGGGCGGGCAATCTCGCGACTGCCATTTCCCGCGCGGGGTGGGACCCGACGCAGGCGGATGGTCAATCGGACGACCCCAACTACATCCACGTCCACCACACCTATAAATACGATGCAAACAATCGGGTCGTACACATTTACAATAATGATGATCCCGATAATGACTTCAAAAAATTTGAGTACGACGCCGCCGGCAACCGTACGACGGCTTGGCATATCGCCACCGATAAGGCGGATGGTTATGCCGAAGGCGACGTCGATAATAAAACCGTCATCCGACACGACTACCAGTATCATACGGACGGGCGCGTCAAACAGGCCAACTGGACCAGCGGCGATAATTACCAGGCGAACTGGACCTACGACGACGCCGGCAATGTGACAGTCTACGAAGTCATCAATACTTCGCAAAACAATAAAGTCATCCAGCGCAATGAATCGGTGTACACCGACAACTATAAAGTCACCCGTACTATCAATCAAAATCGGGACGACGAGGACAAATTAAAAACCCAGACCACCGACAATACCCNNCAATACCTTGGACCTGTCCGGTCGGGTTACGGGATCCACGCTGGACGATGGTGACAGTACTTTCGTCTACGAGTATCAATATTCCGCCGACGGACGCGAGGAAAAAGTCACCGCGCACGGCAAGGCGAGCGGTACCAGCACCACGGAATACGATGTAAACGACCGGATCGTCGTGGTGAACAAGGGCAAGGGAGACGGCGCTCAACGCGATGAAGTGCTGAAATTCCTCCATAACAACGAGGACCAAATTCTTTTTAAATCTCACGATCAGGGCAAAGACGATACCAATGTCACCGAGACCCAGTATCTCTATGCCAATGGCAATCCCGTCGGCGAATTCGGCACTGATGCCGAAGTGAACGGCAAAATCAATGTTGAAATCGATACCGGTCCCTACAGCCTGGTCGAGGACATAGGCGGTAATTTCCCTACGCCCAGCATCAGCTCCTATACCACCAGTGCCGGGGATACCCTGCAAAGCATCGCCTTGAGTTTGTTTGGCAACGCGAGCCTCTGGTTTGTTTTGGCGGACGCTAATGGCCTGGATATTTCGGCACCGCTGGACGCCGGCACGCGTATCACGGTGCCCAATCGGGTCGAGTCCGGCCGGCTGACCGCTGATGCCCACGTGCTCTACAGCCAAGGTGAAATCGTCGGCTCTACGCTGCCCAACCTGAAGAGTCCGCCGCCGAAAAAAGCCAATGGCTGCGTGCAGATTTTGGTAATTGTATTGGTGGTGATAGTCGCGGTGGTCGCGGCCATATTCACCGCCGGTATCGGCGGCGCCATAGTCGGTGCCGCGGGGGCCGGACTTTTGGCAACCCTCGGGGCGCTTGCCATTGCCGGGGCGGTAGGCGCGGCCATTGCGCTGGCCGCCAACGCAATTACTCAGGGCATTTACATCGCCTTCGGCATGCAAAAGGAATTCAACTGGGGCTCCTTCGCCGTGGCCGGGGCGGCGGGTTTTCTGTCGGGCGTGGCCGGCGGCTTGGGCGGTGCCGCCCAGGCGGCCGCGAAAGCGGGGGAAACGCTCACTTATACAAAAATCGCCATACCATTACTGCGCGTGGGCGCGGCCGCGCTGCAACAAATGGGCACCGACGCGGACGGCAACGGCAAGCCGGATATGAAAATCACCTCCTGGGTGGGACTCGCCGCTGCGGGAGTTGGCGGCGCGCTGGAGGGTTTCTCTCCCGATCTGCAAGCGGCGGATAATGCGGTCAAGGCCAGTAAAACCGCGACGGATGTCGCCTTGTCCGCCGGCACCATAGATACCATCCGCGCCGTGGTGGATTACGCTACCCCGTGGGCGCAATTGGCTGAATCCTATATCAGACGCGACCCCAACCAGGAATTCGATTGGCTCTCAGCGGTGGGCACAGCGGTTGCCAGCAACCTGGTGTCGGCGGTCAACGGGCCGCTGCAGCGAAGCCTGGGCACTGATAATTCCTTTGCAGACCGTCTGGCCAAGGCGTTTGTGAATACCACCATCAACGCGATGACCGCGGGTGTGATGTCGAGCTTTGATCAGGACGCGGGCATGGGCTTCCTGATCAGCTCTGTGGGCAACGAGGTCGGCCAGTTGGCGGGCGGCGTTTTGACGATCGACACGGGTCTCAAAGAAAGCCTCGATCGCTTTTCAGAAAAGCAACTGGATAAGCTCGCCGCAGAGTACGCGAGCAGGGAAGAGCGTTCATCCGTGACGGAGGTTCAGCAACAGACCGTCACCCAAGCCCGCACAGCGCCAACGCAGCAGGAGGCGGCCGTAACCGAACAGAGCGTGTCCGAAGAAGTCGCGGGTTATGTGTCTACGTCGGAAATGCCCGAGGAGGGAACCCAGAGTGCCGCGGCGGAGCCGGAAGTTCCAACCATCACCAATAAAGATGGGGAAGAAGTTCCCATTAATTCGGTCACCGTGGATGCCGATGGCGGCACCATGTATCCCTGGACCTTTGCGAAAAAACTGGCGGATGCGCGGGCGATGGAACTGCGCGGCAAACCCGCCACGGACGTGGAGATCAGCCGCACCTACAGGCTGCTGGTGGAACTCAATGGCGACGAAGTTGATTTCCGCAAACCGCTCGAGGATGGCGTTACATTAAAGTCGGTCAACTTCGATGACAACGTGGCAGTCTCACCGCAAGTGAATCAATTCGTCGAAGGCCAGGCGCAGGCCTACTATCAGCAAAAAGCGCGCAACGAAGCCAAGAGACAGCTCGCCAAAGTGCGTGAAGAATTCGCGGCTCAGTTGGGCGTACAAAAGGATTTGCTGAGCGGGACCGCCGCGGGTGCCGGAGATGCCAACGAAAAAGCACAAGAGCTTCAGTCTCTGTTACAAAGCTCGATCACCGCTAAAGCTTTTACAGTTGATGATCGCGGCGTCCGAACCGTATCCGCGGAAGGACTGGATCGCCTGAAAGCGGCAGGGGTCAATCTAGAAGGCGTGACCTTTAGCGTGAAGTCCGACGACTCGGGTAATGTCACGGTCGGCATTGTGAAAAATGGCAATGCCATTGCGCTCACCGAAACGAGCGATGGTGTCAATCTCTCCGTGTTGGCCGGAGACAACGTGTTCAGCGCGACCTCGCCAAAACTCTTTGACAACTACAGTGAAGGTGCGGGAAGCGCACCAGCCGAAACAAAGGTTGATGCCGCTCTGGAAGCACCGACAACGCCAGCCGCTTCCGGTGGTTTCGATCCTATTTCCGATGCGATGGATTGGGTAGGCGGTAAAGTGAAGGACTACCGCAGCTGGAATGACACCTATCAGCCCGAAAGTGTCGGGGGGCATGTGGTGGATGCGTTGGGCACCTTTGGTGCAGGCGTTTTGGATCTTGGAGAATTTGCTTACAATGTCAATCGGACCAGCTCGGACCTTTCCGTATCGGGATTCGCTCTGGATCAGCTAGAATCCGTGACCGGCACCGACCTGCCCGACTGGTTGCCCAGCGCCAATCGCGGTCGGCAAAGCTTACAATCGGCCGGTAGCGCTGTGGTAAATATCGCAGAAAACCCCGTTCTGATTTGGGATGGTCTGACGGAGAATTACGTAAAACTTTGGGGTGAAGAGCGCTACGGCGGCTTGGTCGGCCAGGTTGCGGCGGATTTCGGCGATGTTTTACTCGGCAGTAAAGGAGCGGGCAAAGCCGCGGGTGTGGCATCCGACTTGGCGCGGGTTGGCAACAAGCTAGGCGAAGTTGCAGATGTGGCGAAGGTGGCGGATGCGGTAAATGCTGCACCGGTATTGAAAATCAGCGATGCAGCGAACGTTGCGCTTGTTCCCAACAGTGCGGATGACATGGTGACAGTTTATCGAGGCACTTCTCGATATGCCGAAAATCAGATATTCGACGAAACAGGCCATATTTTGAGCGATGCTGCGCAGCGTTCATACATGGAGAGAGGAGGCTTATCGGACGCCTATAGCACTTCGAGGTCTACTCACGATCAATGGATAGACATTTGGGGCAATGAGACCCACTACGCGGAAGCCCACGCAGCGTTTGGTACAGAGTTAAAGCAAGCGTTCAACCTTGATAGAACTTTCGTATCTGTTACCACAGATCCGGATGTCGCTAAATACTTCTCTAAGGGCGGTACGGTTTACAGCGGTCAGGTTCCAAGATCTCATTTGATTCAGCAGACCTTACAAGGGTCCACGGAAAGCGAATGGTTGCTGAGGAACGGGTCTGACTTACTGAAGCGATTGTCACCATGAGGGATTTTTATTTCGGTTTGACATGATGACTGAAAAACAAGTGATAGCGGATGGTCAAAAATTAACCGTCCCAAGCCTCGATAGTTGGAATGGCTTGCTTGAAAACCCACTTTACAAAGGACTGCCCGTCTATACGGCCAGTACTCAAAATATCGTCCGTAATTTGGTCGAGCTTGTGTCAAAACACCCGGACCGTTTCTGCATAGGACTATTTAAAGCACCGCATATCGTAAAATCATGGAGTGTTGTGCCCCTTTTCCGAAGAGATGGGAAATGGCAGCGGGTTCAAATTGAGCACGTTACCTGCGTGTCTTGTGATTGGAGTGGCCGAATTGCAAACCCAACGGAAGCCAGTATTTATTTTCCTGTTCCTGAGGGGGGTGCAACACTGCGCGAGGCATTTCGCTTGAGTCGGTTGCCCTGCCCAAAGTGTGGAGCAGAACTTCCTCGGCATGCGGTTTGGACGGAATGAGAAATGGAGCGAATTTACCTATGAATGATTATCCAAGACCTGGGTGGAACCCATCGATCAGATCGCCAATTGACTGGACGATAAAAAAGCTGGAGGAGTATTTACCTCGTAGGCCTTTTGCAGTCTATGAAAATGGCTCTTTTGTTGTCTGGCAGGGCAGTGAAGAATTGTCTGCGAATGGTTGTGATGAAATACTGACAGGAGTCGTTACTCACCACCCAGACTTTCGAGTGAGACGACATTCCTCGGGAGACTTTCTTGTCACATTCAAAGGGGGGGTTGGAAGCCTAGTATCTGGTGAGCTGGTGCAAGAGCATCTTGCGACACTGAAGGCGGAAGCAAATAGTTCAGGGAGGTTGCCGTCAGAGATCATTCAAGGTACTAGCGGAGATGATGATATTGATCTTATCGCTGGTCTGTATGCTCGCGCGTTGCTGTATCGTGACGCCGAATCGCCGGTGGTAGTTAAAGTTTGTATTTGAGTTTGAATGTCGCCGGCTTTGCAGCGAGATGCTCTAAGGCCCTCGTCTCGAAGCGCTTATTACTTGCCGAGGGATGTTTTTGGATCCGCAGATAATCGTCAGTGTTTTCCGAGGTCGGCGGTTGAGCTGCCTCTTTGATGCCTGATGGCGAAAGAAAAGCTGCAGATTCGCTATGCGCAGTTTGTCTCCTCCCATCGGCATTCTCGCGCGCCCCGGCAAAAATCTTGATGCCCATCTCCGCGTTGCCCTGCAAATGGAGGAACGCTGTGAATGTCACCAATCCCAAACCTTCTGGATCCAGTCCGCGGACCATCGTATGCCCCACCTGCGGTGGGTTGGCAAAGATCATCGCGGTCGGCAAAGCTTACAATCGGCCGGTAGCACTGTGGTAAATATCGCAGAAAGCCCCGTTTTGATTTGGGTTGGTCTGACAGAGAATTAGGTAAAACTTTGGGGTTAAGAGCGCTACGACGGCTTGGTCGGCCAGGTTGTGGCCGATTTTGGCGATGTCTTGTTAGGTAGTAAAGGAGCTGGTAAAGCCGCAGGTGTGGCATCCGATTTGGCGCGGGCAGGCAATAAGCTGGATGAAGTTGCCGATGTTGCGAAGGTGGCGGATGCGGTAAATGCTGCACCGGTA
>DJFO01000040.1:2189-3664 GCA_002432555.1 Marinagarivorans sp. UBA5870 | reverse complement strand
GTGTGTGTTCCATAGGCGCGACCCTGGTCGCTCCTTCGAACTTAAACCACCTGCAGCACGTCCGGATAATGTTTGCTTAATTGCTTTTGCAAAAAGGCGTAACGCTTGAACTGTTTGTGGTCGGTGTTGATTTGGCCGATGGCGCGGATGCTGCGCCGACAGAGTTTTTCGTATTGCGGGTTGGTGCCGGTCATTTCCGTGGCGGCGAGCACGGCCTGGATCAGGTTGAGGTTGAGGCCGATATGTTTGGGGTAGGCGTTGATCGCCTGGTTGAACACTTCGATTGCCGCATCAAAATCCTTTTGCTCGTAAGAATTGATGCCCGTTTTGGTGAGTTTGGTTGCCACCACTTTGCCATCGTCCGAGATGGGCTCGCTGGTAATGCCGTCGATGATGCGCAGCAGCTTTTTATCGTCGGGGTGGTTGGCGGCGAGGGAAGTGAGAATCGCGCGCGCCTGTTCCTCTTCGTTCATGGTGTGCAAGGTGCGGGCGAATTCGAGGCTCGCGTCCAGCGAAGGACTCCTGAGATTGTTGAACATTTTTTTCGCCTTGTCGGTCGCCTCCTGCGCCTTGTCCATTTTGCCCTGGCTGTGAAACAGCTGAGCTTCCACCATGTGAGACTGGGCTTCGACTTCCGGCGAATTGCCATAGCGTTTGCGNNGCGCGATCCAAATAGCTGATCGCCTGCTTGACCATCACGTTGCCCTCGGCGGGATTGCCGCCGCTGCGCACCACGTCGGAAACCTTCCGCGCATAATTGAAGTAGTCTTGGGCCGACTCGTGGCAGGAATTCATGCCCCANNGCGAGCTTGCGGTGCCGATGCACGGATTTCGGAGACACCTGGGAGGCGCGCTCAACGGCCTTTTGCGCGCTGATCATATCGCTCTTCGCCACGAAGACGTCGGCGAGCAGGTCGTGTGCTTCGATGTAGCGATTATCCTCGCGGATCACCTCTTCGAGAATATCTTCGGCCGAATCCAGCTTGCCCATTTCCAGCAGGGTTTTGCCCATGCCGAGTTTGGCCCAGACGATGGGCTTTTTATCGAGCACGCTTTCGTAAAGTTGTTTTGCCTCGGCGAGCTGGCGCAGCAGGAACAGCAGCTGGGCTTTCATTTTGATGCAGTCGTTGGCGTAGCGGCTGTGCGCTTTGATCATTTCGTTGCAGCCGTCCACCGCCCGCTGGTAGTCACCTTCGGAAATGGCCCGCTTGATGTGCAGCAGGGCCTCGTGCCGCACTATGGCGCGGTTGAGGCGCGCGCGCAGGGAGGCCTCGGTGTAGGGTTTGGTGATGTAGTCGTCNNTGGCATTCGAGGGCGCCGAGGACCATCTCGCGGGAAGATTCTCCCGTCAGCATCACAAACAGACTGGACATCAGCAGCACCCGCAGATAACGCACCTCTTCGAGTACCTGCTGCCCGTCCTTGCCCATGCCGAGGTTGTAGTCGCAGATGACGATGTCGTAACGGTTTTGGGT
>DJFO01000040.1:0-2172 GCA_002432555.1 Marinagarivorans sp. UBA5870 | reverse complement strand
CACCAAACATTTTTTGGTGTTGTAAATCTTGATAATGTCGATCTGCCGCAGATCGGTGCTGGCCGGTTCCATCAATCACCTGTAGGGAAATCCCGCCTTATTCGGGTCTCTGACAAAGTCTAGACCCAATACAGCGGGGCGGCGAATGGCGGAACCGGGGGGCGAGGTTTAACGAATCTCGTGCAGGTGTTTGACGAAAACCTTGGATTTGCGCTGGTAGTTGTACAGTGCCTTGCGCTCCACCGGCAGCAGGTCGACCAGGGTTTCGACGAACCCCTGCTCGATAAACCAGTGGGCGGTCTGGGTCGTCAGCACGTAGAGGCGGTTAATCCCCAACTTGAGCGCTTGGCGCTCCACGTGGGTGAGCAGCTTGGCTGCGCGGCCGTCGCGCCTGTAGTCCTTGTGCACCGCCACGCAGGCCAGCTCGCCGGAGCCGGGTTCGGAAAAAGGGTAGAGCGCAGCGCAACCGATAATCAAACCGTCCTTTTCCATCACCGTGAAACTGTGAATTTCTCGCTCCAACAATTCCCGGGAGCGCTTCACCAATATGTCGTCGGATTCCAAGGGCTCGATCAGTTTGAGCAGGCCTTGCACGTCGTCGATGCGCGCGCGGCGAATGGTTTCGTAGCTGTCCCGGTACACCATGGTGCCGGCGCCATCCCGGGTGAACAGCTCCTTGAGTAGTGCGCCGTCCTCGCGGGAGGAAATCACGTGCGCCCGAGGCACTCCGCCGTCACAGGCCTTGTAGCATGCGCGCAGGGAAAAATAGGTATTGGTGCGGTTTTCCTCGGGCTGTTCGACGAGGAATTTTTCGCATTTCAATAGGGTCATTTCCCGGTAGGTATTGTCCTTGGCGTCGCGGATGGGCCCGTCGTCGTTGAACGCGATCAGTTTGTCCGCATTGATACCGAGGGCAATCTGAATCGCCACATCAGCAAAATTGAGGTTGAATATTTCCCCGGTGGCGGAGTAACCGAGCGGGGACACGAGCGCGAGCGCGCCGGAGTCGAGCAGGCTGATGATGCCCTGGCGATCGACGTTGCGCACCTTGCCGGTGTATTGAAAGTCGATCCCATCGATGACGCCCTGCGGCATGGCACTGACAAAATTGCCGCTGCGCATGCGAATCTTTGCCCCGTACAGCGGCGAGCTTGGCAGGCCGTTGGAGAAGTGGGCTTCCAACTTGAACCGAATGCTGCCCACCGCCCGCAATACCGCCTCCATATCCCCTTTGGAGGTGATACGCAGCCCTTTGTGGAACTGCGAAACCACGCCTTCGCCGAGCATTTCATTGATCTGGTTGCGCGCGCCGTGCACCACGACCAACCGCACCCCGAGACTGCTGAGCAGCGCTATGTCCGAAATGATATTGCTGAGGTTGCCGTGTTCAATGCAGTCCCCGGGCAGCATTATGACGAAGGTCTTGCCCCGGTGGGCGTTGATGTAGGGGCACGAGTGCCGAAACCAAGTGACGTAGTCGTCGGTGGAATTGGTCTTTTCCTCGCTCACGGATACTTCCTAGGGGGATTGATGGGTCGCGCAAGTATACGCGCTTGGGGAATTTTCGGAAGTGCGCGGCCCGGCTTCGCCGAAGAGGCAATTTAGGTAGTTGCAGAATTGCTCGGCGGCGCGCTGCACCACCGCCGGCTCGCGCTGGATGCGCGCCAGGACGCTCGCGCCCTGCAGGCAGCAGAGCAGGTGTTCCGCCAGCACTTGGCTCGCGGGAGCATTTGGCCGAGTCTGACAAAGTGGTTCCAGCAGCGCGCCGAACGCGTTGCGCCATCCCTCCACGGACGCTTGGCTCGTTGCCTGCAGTTCCGGAAAATCCTGGGTCAGCTGATAGGAAAAAGCCGCCATCACGCAGCCGGGGGCCCCTTGGTAGGCGCGCGTGAACAAGGGGGGTAGGCGGTTGACGATCTGCAGAACGCGGGCGAGGGGGTCGGCGGCCTCGGCGCTGGCGAAAATGCCTGTGATCTCGTCCCCCTGGCAGCGCAGAAAACGCTGGAGCAGCGCACTGGGCAAAGCGTCCTTGGTGGGGAAGTGATAGAAAAACGCGCCTTTGCTGACGCCGGCGGCCGCGATGATGCGATCGACGGACACGCCGTGAAAGCCCTCTTGCAACATCAGGCGTTCGGCGGCATCGAGAATACGAATCTGGGCACTGGCTTTGTC
>DJFO01000203.1 GCA_002432555.1 Marinagarivorans sp. UBA5870 | reverse complement strand
CGGGTGGCGATTGCTTGGCAAAACACCTCCTACAATCAGCCACCACACCCCGGCTTTTTCCTGGGTAACGGTATGAGCGCGCCACCGCGCACGGCGATTCAGACTCCGCGTGCTCGCTAACCGGCGGTAAGTCGCCCAAGCGCCGCCGACCGGCGGCGCGGCATCTGCTCCAGAGCGCAGCCGGTGTGGCGCAAGCCGCGCCGGCCCTCTTTTTTGACCAGCTTCGGCTGGTTTTTTTTGGTGCGAACGGGGGAGGTGACTATAATTCTCCCTGGCAGTGGAAGCACAGCGATCGCCAGCGCCTGCGGCGGTTGCATTTTGGTTAAAGGTCAGCGGTAGTCGCGGCCATCGAGGTGGTTTAAAAGAATGCCCAGGTTTCGTCGATATGCCGCGCTGGTGGCGTTGATCCTCGCCGCTGTGACCAGTCTTTTGATGGGGACGACGTGGCGGCTGGCGGAGATCGACGATCCTCTGTTGCCGCAAGCGGCCAGTGCCATTCCTTGGCAATCCGAGCTGTCCTCCGATATCAAGGCCGGGGGCTCATCCGAGATATCGGTCGCCATTCAAAAGGAGCAGCTCGTCTTTAATTTTCGTTTGGGCAAAACGATTCCCTATCCCTACGTCTCCTTTCTCTTCGAGTTCAGCGACCGCTCCCGACCGGAAACCCTCGTGGATTTTTCGCGTTACCATTCGCTCTCCGTGGCCGTCACCTGCGTGCCGCACAATATCATGACACTGGAGTTCTACTCCTACGACGCGGCCATTACCAAGCCGGGCGATTTTGGTACCTATCGAGTTTCGCGGGCCTATTTTCCCTGCGATTCGGACCAACGGGAGGTGGTGGTCGATCTGAGGAACCTGGAAGTTCAGGAATGGTGGCTGTTAGCGAATGGGGCGGAATTCTCGGACCGCTCCTACCAGCTCGACAGGATGCTCGGGTTCGCCCTGATTAATTCGATGCAAAGCCCACGCGAGACTCCCTCCGCCGTGACCCTCAGTTCGGCGCGCCTGCATGGGCGCATTTGGCTCTATGTGTATCTGGCGGCGGGACTGGTTTGTTTGATGTGGACGATTTTCGGGTATTGGTATGTCCAGCGGCGCACCGCCTTGATGATCGAGGATATAGTGCAAAAAATGCAGCAAGATCGGCCGGTGATCGCCTATCAACAGGTGCCGGCGGCACCGGCGCAGGATCGGGAGCGGGTCGCGCTGTTACGTTATATGACCACGGAATTCGCCGACCCTGAACTCAGTCTGGAGGGCGCCGTCGCCGCGCTTGGCATCAACCGCACCAAGATCAACGAGATCTTAAAGGATGAGTTAGAGCTGACCTTCAGTTCTTATCTCACAAAATTGCGCTTGGCCGAGGCGGCACGCTTGTTGTCGGAATCGAACCTTGGTGTTGCGGAGATCGCTTATGCGGTCGGTTACAGCAACGCCTCTTACTTCACCACCGTCTTTAAAAAGGAATATGGCTGCACACCAAAGGCCTTCAAGAAGCATATGGACGGCACGGAAGGAAAAAACGGTCCTCCCGAAACTTAAAAAATCTGCATTTTTTATTTCACTGACCCAGATTTGGTATAGATCGCGGTTAAAATTTCACAACCCGCGCCCACCGGACCCCTATAGTGGGTCGCACCTCCAGCCGCCGCGCTTCGGAGGTAAAGCGGGCAGATTCCCTTGAGCAGCACCCGGGTTATGGTTGTTCCATGCCGCCGAGCTGACGGTTCAATGGTGTTCTCCAGGGGTTTTATCGAAGACATCTGCATCCGCCGCCATAAATATTAGGATTATGCAGATAATAAAATGACCTCGGACATTCACCCAGGTGTACACGGATCTGCGGCGGACTTCACGTCCGTCCGGCCGGCCGCCGAAACGATTTCAATTCGCTTCGTTGTTCTCACATTTCACGAACAGCGCCTGAAGGTGCTCTGCCGTCAATACCAGCCGTTTGTCCAGGAAGAGATCCAGTGGACGCTTCCGGGCGGCCCGCTACACCCTGGGCTCAGCGTGGACGATTCCGCCCAGCGGCACCTGCGTAACTTGGTAGGGGAGGGCGCGGTATATTGTGAGCAGCTCAAAGTGTTCGGTATCTACGATTACTTGCCGCTGACCATCGGTTACTTCGCCCTGGTGCCGCCCGAAGTGTTTTGGCCGGGCGCGGCAGCGGACGGTGCAGGCGCGCAGTGGCGGGATGCGGACGAGCCGCTGAATTTCATTTTGGATTATCAGCACATTCGGTTGTTTGCTTTAAATCGGTTGCGCTCTCGTTTGACGCGGGAATCCCTCGCATTTCACTTAATGCCCAAAAAATTTACTCTCCTGCAGTTGCAGCAGATCTTCGAAGCCATTTTGAATGTCCGATATAACAAGGGCAACTTTCGCCGCAAACTGGGGAAAATGAATTTTATTGTGCCTTGCCGGGAAAAGCAGCAGGGCGTTGCGCACCGGGCGGCGGAGCTTTATACCTTTGATGAGCTCGCCTACCAGCGCTTTCGCGAGCAGGGATTTTCTTTTTCGCTGTAAATAACCGGTTCAGCATGGTCCTCGCTGCAAACTGGCCACCTCTCACCCCCGTTCCCGTTAAGGCGGGGACCATGCAGTTTCATATCCACACCCTCTGAGCCGTCATTCCCGCGCAGGCGGAAATCCATAACATCAAAGCGCGATTCCCCTGGGTCGCCGCCTGCGAGAGGACAACGGTGTTACACCTCCGCACTCTTCGAGCCGTCGTTCCCGCGCAGGCGGGAATCCAGAGCATCGGAGCGCGGTTTCCTAGGTCCCCGCCTGCGCGAGGACCGCGGAATTTCCTCTTCGCATTCTTTTAGGTCGCCCATTCCCGCGCAGGTGGGGACCATAAAGAAAGCTGCGCCTCATAGGTATGTTTATCAATTTTCTCCAAAAAAAAAGGGCCTTGCGGCCCTAAAAGGAAGTGACCATCGCCTCAGGTCGTCAACACACCATTGAGCGGCCCGCAGTTGGGCTGGTTACCCGTGCCGGCCGCTTGGATGCCGAACGCGCGCTGAACGCTGGTCAGCAATTTGGCGTGCGGTTCCGAGCGGGCAAACCGCAGATACTGTCCCGTATTCACCCCCATGCCGCGGCCGCCGATAATGGTGTAGGGCACGTCGCGCGGGCTGTGGCTGTGCGCAATACCCATCTCGCAACCCCACAAAATGAGCGTATTGTCCAGCATGGTGCCATTGCCTTCCGGTACCGCCTTGAGGCTTTTCGCTAAATAGGCGAGATGGCGGGCCCACAGTTGGGTCATCCAAAACCATTCCGGATAATCTGGATGCGAGCGCTGGGACGCTTTGTGGTGAATTTCGTCGTGCCAGCTGCGATTGCCCTTGCGAAAACCGCGCAAGCCCACGTAATGCTCGCCGGAGAAGCCCACTTGAATGGTAACGACTCG
The DNA here is from genome assembly GCA_002432555.1 of Marinagarivorans sp. UBA5870. The sequence continues at coordinate 10,261 of DJFO01000203.1, read as the reverse complement.
GGTGCGGTCGCATTGCAGCGCGGCGGAGGTGAGATCCATCAACAATTTCACGCCGCGTTCGATCTCTGCTTCAACGCGCAGAGTGTTGGCATAATTCGAATCCACCGTCACCGCCGGGCAACTCACCGATGGCGGGGGCACGTCGATAGCGAGTTCGCGCGATAAGTCCTGCAGGGAGGTGATATGGAAATCCAACTTATTCTTTTCCTCGGCACCCAGATAACGCTTGATTTCCGCCAGTTCGGCGCGTGCAACATCGAAAGCTTTCAATCGCGCCGCATCGCGGCTAACACCGGTCGGATTGGTGGGGTTGGGATTGTTGGTGACACCATCAAAGAGACGGGTGTAGGTACGCAGCGGATTGCGCTCTGGAATGATCGCCTGATTGGGACCGTTATAGGTCATATAGGAGCGCTGCGGATTGTTGAATTCCGTGTAGAGCCCGTGCGCCACCGAAGTAATGGGGGTAGGGGAGGTTGTTGCCAGATGCCGAGCGATCAGTTGGTCCACCGTGGGTTGCAGACCGAGGCCGTTGTTCGGACCCGGATCGGCGCCACTATAGGCGGTCACCATCCCGACTTCGTGGTGGTTACCGCGGGTGGCAACGTGGTGCAGTTCGCGCATAAACAACATGTCGCGCTCCAGACCGCGCAAGGGGGCCAGCGCGTCCTGCAGTGCGTAGGTCGCCCCCATTCCCGTGGGAAAGTATTCCGGTACATGGGACCCTGCGCCATTGAACAGAATCAGGCGTTTTGGCTGGGTGTTTTGTGCCTCCAATTGACGAACGCGCATAAAAGGGGCGAGCAACAACCCGCCCATGGCCGATTTCAAAAGTGCTCTGCGTGGATTTTTGTACATGTCATGCCTCATTTTTTGTTACGGGCGCGCCGCTCGCAGCTGGCGCGCCACTGTCTGCAAAGTGAATAGGGGATGATTAACGTTTGCGAACCAGTAGCTGCTCGTTGGCGAGCAGTTGAATCAAAATCTCCCGATACTGGTCTTTTTCCTGCAATCCTTCAGCAATTTGCTGAATCAACTCCTTCGGCTCCTCGCTCAAAGGTAATCCCCGATAAAACTGGAAGACATGTCCAATAAAACATTCCCGCACCTGCTTCTGGTCGGCGAGCATGGTGCTGAGTTCGTCGATATCCGCGACCTGCGTATTAAACTCGGTACCGAGAATTTCGCCGCTGGTATCGGCCACTTGCCCATTGTCGATGCTGCGCCAGCGACCGCAGGCGTCCAGGCTTTCCATGGTAAAGCCGAGCGGATCGAAGAACTGGTGACAGGTGGAACACGCAGGATTTTTCACGTGGTCCTCATAAATATCGCGGTTGGTCACTATAGCGGGATCGTTAGGGGTCTCATTCAGCGGCGGAACATCGTCCGGCACGTCGAAATTCTGACAAAGGAGCCGCTCGCGAATGAACACACCTCGGCGCACGGGTGACGGACGTACGTCGCGCGCGTGATAGGCGGCAAACATACCGCTGGCGAGCACACCCTGGCGCTGCGGACCAATGCCCGCCGGATCATTGCCGGATTCGTAAAAATCCCGCAGGGCGCCGGTGGGTTCGGGGAAATAGGCCGTCAGCAGCTTCGAGAAACCGTCCGCCATGGTGGCATTGCTGTTGAGAAACCCTTGGAATTCGCCTTTGAGCGCGTCTTTCGCGTCATCGAAGGCTTCGCAGGCATCCGGATCGCGCGACACATCTTTCCAGTTGTCTTCGTCGATCAGCAGCCAACCGCGCAGAAACCGGTGCAGTCGGGCGGTTGCCTGCGGTTGCAGAAGCATCTCATCAATAACGGTGCGCAAGCTTTCTACGGTGCGGAGGGTCCCAGCGGCTGCGGCTGCCAGCAACTGGGCGGACGGCGGTTCCCCGAGCAGCGTGTAAGACAATAAGTTCGCGATCTCGTGATCGGTCAAACGCACTTCGCTTGCGGCGATATTCGCTTCGCTGCCCATTTCCGTACGATAGATGAAAAACGGCGAGTTCACTATGCCGTAGGCGATGCGTCTATAGCGCTCCAGCCCTTCCGCGCCCGTTGCTATGCCTTCGTATAAAGCGGCATCTTCGGCGCTGACCGGTCGGCGGAAGGCGCGCGTGGCGAAATCCCGCGTGAAATCCCGCAGGCAGGTGGCCGTGGTGGGCGCGCAATTCATGAGAGCCGTAAACTGCGCGTCGCTCAATCCCCAAACGATCTGCTCGCTCTGTTCACTGAAATAACGCGCCACCGTCACATTGGTCTGCAAGAAATCGGACGCGGTATGAAAAGAATCCTCGGAATCCCGATCGGTGGGGCCTTCCTGCCAAGCATAATTGGCATTGAGCTTGAACAGCTGAGCCAGGGTATTGCGATATTCCTGAATGGTTAAACGCCAGACGCGCACGTCAGTGACCATCGCCCCGGTCGTGGGCTCATCCTTGTTAAATTCTTCGAGAATAAACCGGGCTACATTCTTTGCGCAGGTTTCGTCACAGGCCGCCGGGTTAGAAGGTGGCATAGCGACGGCGATGTAATCCTCCAGTGCGCCGGATTCTTCGCACAAATTGCATTTCACCAGCGGCCGATTCACCGCTCCGCCGAGGCCCATGGGACCGTGACAGGCGGCGCACTGCTCACCGTAAATGGCTCTGCCGGTCGCCAGCGGATCAACCGGATCCGGTCCTGGTCCTGGTCCTGTAGTGCAATCCCCCGGGGACACGCCGCCGTCGGCGACCCGAATATAATCGATGTTCGCGAGTCCATCCGCCGTTGTGCCTTGGATTCGAATGGTGTTTTTGCCCGCGACCAGCGGGACTTGCATATTCGCCATCTGCCAGGTTGTCCAGGCGCCGGTGGCGGGAAATCCGAGTGCCGCTATGCGAGTACCGTTTACCGATAGGTCCCCGTTGCGCGCGGCGCCTCCACCGTTGGCGTAGCGGACTTGGATGCTAAAGGTTTTGGCTTCGCCCGCGACTACTTGCCAGTCCACGCCGGCCCCGGCCTGGTTGTTGGCATTGATATATTCGGCTCCGGAAAAGCCTGCGTTAACTGTTTCAGTTACGCCGTCGACCTTACAAAATCCCGGCGCGCGGCCGCGGATGATCACCTCGCTCGTCGCCGCGCCGGAACTCGATGAAGATGAGGAGCTCGATGAAGAGGATGAACTGGTCGTGGAACCGGACGAGCTCGATGAGCTGGTCGAGCTTGAAGAACTGGACGAGCTCGATGAACTGGTCGAGCTCGATGAGCTGCTGGAAGACGAAGAACTGGATTCTTCACCTCCACCGCAGCCGACGGCGCACAACACCGTAAATATGGGAATAAACTTCCGGAGACTGAGCATAGGCGGCACCTTGGCACATCATTTTTTTATTCGCGGCAAAGACAGCTTTCTACATTGACGCACCCGCGCAAATCCTAATGATTTGTGGTTTCGCCCAACAGGATGATTTTTTGGTATTTGCGAGTTGCATTTGACCCCAAGCGGAATTTATTCACATAAGCTTGCATATTCTCGGTTAGAGAATAACCAGTTTTCTGATTTTTTTAATTTTTCTTGATATTCTCATTGTGAGAATAAGAGACCCTTATTTGCGGGGATTTTCGTGCGGCGCTGGCAGGCAAAGCGGAGGAATTCGAAGCGTGGATGAGTTGCTGGTGTGGACTTGGCTCTGGCAAAATCGGCTGCCGTGCGCGGGCCGCCCTACGCGGGTCGCCTCTCCCGCGGCCGGGAGAGGACACAATAAACTCCATTCCCAACCGTAGTGGGTGAAGCAACCGCAGGCGCTACCGGAATAAGAGGAAAATAAAGTGACAAATGACAGGCGCTACCGATTTTGGCCTTTTTTGCTAGGTGTCATTCCCGCCGGTATAAGCCCGCAGATTTACGCCCACACGGGCATCATCGAAGAAGTTTTGGTGGTCGGTCGAAAAACCCAAAGCAGTAGTGCCGTGCGCGGCACCAACGCCGGCTTTGTCGACCGGCAATATCTCGACAATCTTGCCCTCGAGCGCCCGGGCGATGTGCTCGAGCTGGTGCCGGGATTGGTGGCGACTCAGCATTCGGGGTCCGGAAAGGCCAACCAATATTTTTTGCGCGGCTTCAATCTCGATCACGGCACCGACTTTGCGACCCGCGTGGATTACATGCCGGTGAACATGGTCAGCCACGGCCACGGTCAGGGTTACACCGATCTCAATTTTTTAATTCCGGAGCTGGTGCAGACCATCGACTACCGCAAGGGCCCTTTCTACAGCGACCTCGGAGATTTTTCCGGCACCGGAGAGGCGCACCTCAAAACCGCCGCGTTTTTACCTGGCAATTTGTTTTCCGTGGAAGCCGGTGGTTTTGGTTACCACCGGGCGCTGCTCGCCGGTCAGCGAGCGGCCGGTGCCGGCAACTGGTTGCTCGCCGGAGAATTTCAAGGTTACGACGGTCCCTGGGAAAACCTCGATGAGGACGTACGCAAAACCAACGTGTGGTTGAAGTACGCCAGTGGCGGTCTGGAAAGCGGCCTCGATGTCAGCCTGATGGCGTACGACAATCGTTGGAATTCCGCCGACCAAATACCCGCCCGCGCCATCGCGAGCGGCGCGCTCTCCCGGCTCTCCACGGTGGACCCCTCGAGCGGCGGCGAGTCTTATCGTTACAGCCTCGCGTTACAGAAACGGGTGCACCTGAGCGAGAGCGCCTGGTTTGCCACGGCCTATGCGGTGCGTTACGGCATGGATCTTTGGTCGAATTTTTCCTATTTCACCGATCCGGCGGGGGACCAATTCCAGCAGCAGGACGAGCGCACCTTGGTGGGGGGCGACGCTGCCTGGACTCACGCGCAAAGTTACATTTTCGGCCTCAAGGCTTCTCATACCTTTGGCTGGAACGGGCGATTCGACGCTGTCGATCCCGTGGGCCTCCTGCGCTCCAGTGCCCGTGTCACCACCGGAACAGTCCGCCAGGATGAGGTAAACCAATGGAGCAACGCACTTTACTGGCAGATGGCGGTGCAGGTGCTGCCGCCATGGACCAGTACCTTTAACCTTCGCTGGAATTACCACCACTTCGACGTGCAGCCCTTGTCCGCCGCCGCTGCCCAGACCCTCGTCGCCAACGGTGGTGAGCGCAGCGATCAGCTGTTCACCGGCGCCCTGCGCAACCGGTTCGCCCTGTCGGACCGCAGCGAACTCTATTGGAATTTAGGGCGCAGCTACCACAGTAACGATGCCCGCGGAGTGCTCGCCACTTTGGATCCCGTCAGCGGAGAGACGATTGAGCCCGCCGATCCCCTGGTGCCTGTCGATGGCACCGAGGTTGGCGGCGACTGGCGTTCGGCGGACGAGCGCTGGCAGTTATCGGCGTCGATCTGGGCGTTGCAGGTGGATTCGGAATTGCTTTTTGTCGGCGACGCGGGCACCACGGAAGATTCCGGAGCCGAGAGCCGCCGCTTCGGTGCCGAGTTGGGCGTGGCTTATCATCTGCAGGACAACTGGCAGATTTCTTTAGACGTATCCCGCTCCCGCAGTAGACTGCAAGATAAAAATCTGCAGCACCGGGAGATCGCCGGTGCTCTGGACCGAGTGATCAGCCTGCGCACCGCCTATGCCTGGGGCGATGCCTGGCAGGCTTCGTTCGCCTGGCGGTATTTGGGCGACTATGCTCTGGACGAGGGTCAACGCGCCGCCGGTTCCGTTAAGGCGGACTTAAAAATCGGTTATGCCAGCGATGGAGCCTGGCGCGCCGACCTGAGTGTGCTGAACCTGTTCGATTCCGGAGGCTACGACATTGAATACTTTTATGAGTCTCAGCTGCAGGGCGAGTCCGCACCCGTGGCCGACCATCACGTCCACAGCTTTGTGCCGCGCACGGCGCGGATAAAAATTGCCTATGAATTTTAAATCGATGTTACGCGCTTTCGGTTTGCTGGCGCTAAGCCAGCAGGCCGCAGCGCACGAGGACCTGGATCTAGGCATAGCCGCGGTGGAACTGGACCGCCGCTGCCGCGCTCAGATCACACTGAAGAATTACGGCCGGGAATTGCCGGAGGCGTTTTACCTGTCGGTGCGCCCGGCCTATGTGGTCTTGGAAAAAGGCGGCGAGCAGGAGGAGATGAATTCCCTGCGCGCACTGGATAAAAAACGAGCACTCCAGCCGACCGGCGGAACGCTTAAAATTCAATCGCGCAAATCCTTCGCCTCCAACCCCAAACCTATGGGAGTAAAAATACAACTCGAAGGGGAATTTCTCGACTACGGTGCCGCGAATGATGCCTTGCGGGAGAGCATGGACTGCGTGCCCGGCAAAGGGCAGATTGCCGGGGAAAAAATCCCCGATACCCAGCCGGACATAGCGGTCCACACGGCTCGCATCGATCCGGCCAATTGTGAGTTGACGGTACGGTTTCACAATCTCACGAGCATAGGGCTCGCGGCCGACGCCTGGGACCGGGACCAGGGCGCATTTTTGATGCAGCTCAGTCTACCGAGCCACGAGCGTCAGCCGGATATTCCGCTAGTGGTATTGGATCCGCAGCAGCGTTTCACGCGGCAGGACAGCCAGCTCGAATATCGCGTGTCGCTGCCCAAGATTGCCGCGGAGAAATGGCGGGTGGGTTTATGGCNNCATAACTCGCGAGCGAAGGCGAGACAAGGCAAAAACGCGCGAGCAAGCGCAGTTTACAAGTCGTAAATGAGCATTGGGAGCGCGTTTTTAACGCAGTATCGACGAGCGCAGCAGTTATGAAACAGCCTCTAGTGTCGGATTTTTAATCACAGCGCGCGGCCCCCAGGGGAGCAAAAAAACCCTCGCACCCCGCTTCCCGTAGTCCGATGTTCCAATCTCCGAATCTGTACGCCATCTTTGGCGTCAGCAATTTTTACAAATCTACAAATCGGTGGCATTTTATTCATCTTTATGAATCGGTTACTCGTTTTTAATCCTGGCCGGTGAGATTTTTCGCGAGTCCCCGCGCAAAAAATTCCCGTTAAATCAGCGTGCCGCTTGCACGGGCTTCGAATTGGGCACGCTGCTTGCTCCGCCTTCTGCACCAAAAGAACGCCGGTCCGCGATCAGGCGTCCCCCAGCAAATGCAACCAGCAAATGCAGAGTGAAACAGCCAGTCCTGCCCAAACCGCATGCCCTGCTCAGCAGCAAAGGAAAATTGTATGAAAAAATCTGTTAATGCCCGCGTGGTTAAACTCTTCGTGGTGAAAACGCTCGCCTTGGCCATCGGCGGCCTGACTGCCGCCTATGTGGAAGCGAGCGCCACGGGCGGAGTCGTCGTGGACGGCGCCGGAACAATCGCGCAGGCAGGGGGGGAAACAACCATCAATCAGGCGAGCGATCGCCTGTCGCTGCAGTGGGACACTTTTAATGTTGCGGCCGAGGAACGTGTGCAATTTGTCCAGCCCGACGCGAGCTCCATCGCCTTGAACCGTATCCTCGATGCCGCCGGATCGCAAATCCTCGGCCGTATAGACGCCAACGGCCAAGTGATTTTGATGAACCCCAATGGAATCCTTTTCGGTAAGAGCGCAACGGTGAATGTCGGAGGATTAGTCGCCTCCGGTCTCGATATCAGCAGTGATGATTTTATGAACAGCAACCTGGTGTTTGCGGGGGTGGAGGGTAAAGCCGGTGCGGTGGTTAACCGAGGTTTAATTCAGGCGGCCGCGGGTGGTTCTGTTGCCCTGCTCGGCAAAAGCGTGGCCAATCACAATCTGATCAGCGCCGATCTTGGCCATATCGCGCTTGCGGCTGGTTCGACGGCGGTGGTGACCTTCGACGATGCGGGATTGCTCGGAGTGCAGATCGACGAGGCGACACTCGCCAGCGAGGTGGGCGCCACTTACGCCGTCAACAATGCGGGAACCCTGCAGGCCAAGGGCGGCAAAATTTTGTTGAATGCTAGCGTGAGCGCCGACCTCTTCAGCGAAGCCGTCAATCACGGCGGGTTGAACGGCAATACCGAACCCGTGCTCCACGACGACGGCACTTTCACACTGGGCGCGAGCAACAACGTGATCAATGCGGGCACGGTGGATGTCTCTACCGACGCGGCGGTGGGCGGCGACGCCGGTTATATAGTGGTGGCCGGCCACAACGTGGAACAGCGCGGGACTCTGCGGGCCAACGCCAGCGGGGAAAACCTCGCGGGTCAGATTTACGTCGAATCCTCCAACCAGACCCGTATGACGGCGTCCAGCCGAATCGAGGCGGTCAACACGGATACCACCAGCGGCAAAGTGAGCCTCCATTCGAACTCGATCTTATCCAATATGGGCGCGGCCGTTTCAACCAGCGGCGATACCTTGATAATGGGTTATTTGACAGTGCGGGTACCGACGCTCGTGGCCAATCACCTTTATTTGGCCAGCATCGGCAATGTGCGGCAGGTGGGTGGTGCGACGGTGCATGGCAATACCCATATTGTGGTCTCGACCGGGGCCGACGCGCGGCTGATCAACCCGGCCAACGATTTCAACAGCTTCTCCCTCGAAGCCGGGCACACGAGCAATACCTACCTGACCGACAGCAATGATCTTGTGCTGAATAACCTGGCTATCCAAGATTCGTCCCTGCGCATTACTTCCCTCGGTGAAGGGGCGACCGTTTCTCAAAACCTCGGTACCCACATTGATGTCGATAGCAGCAATCTCTATATCACCGCGGACAACATAGTGCTTGGCGATGAAGGAACCACGACACGCACCTGGCAGGGCATCGTAGGACTGAATTTTTCGCACAGCATCGCCACCAACAACTCAATCATTCTGGACGATGACTCCGGGTTAGGAGTTAATAGCGTCCGCATTGTTGGCACCAGCGATTTAGGGACCTTAGTTGACCTGCGTGGCAAAACAGCGGTTGATCTGAATGCTGCCGCCGATCCAGGTTCTTTTGGTTTTGTCATTCACAATATGGTCGGCGCCAACGCGATTTTGGGTGGGTATTCAGAAATAACCCAAACCGGCCCGATAAACCTGAGCGGCACCTTGACCTGGAATTCATATAACGCTGTTTTGGACAATCCTGAAAATGACGTCGCTTCGCTCCAGGGGACCGGCGGACCCGCTTTTGGCGCGCTTACCTATGTGGACAAAAATGATTTGACCATCCGCAATTTGGATACGGACACAGAGGTTTCTGTTTCCATTACATCCGCCGGCGAAGGCGCCACTATCCGTCAAGCGGCCAATACGCGTCTGGATGCGGATTTTGTGGATTTAGCGGCGGACAATATCATCCTGGGGGCGGACGGCAGCAGTGAAATATACGGTGGCTACGCCATCGGCCTGTCTTTTAGCAACCAGCTGGTCATCAACGGCCCCTGGAGCCACTCCGGCTGGTACGCGCCCTCTCTGATCATCAAGGGTGACGAGGGCAATAACAGCCTTACCTTCGGCGAATTCGCACCCAATACTTCATATCTGAGCGAAATGGGAATGGGGACGGTCGACATAGATTTGGGCGCCGGGGACGACACCGCGGTATTCCACAGTGAGTTTGTCGTACCAGCGGCGGAATTTGCCACTTATAAATTCAACATGGGCGAGGGCAATGACCAAGTGAGCTTCAATCACAGCGTTACACTGCCGCTGACGCTCGGCTTGGGCAACGACCTGCTGCAGGTTCTTGACCCACTGGTCCAATACAATGCCGTTGATTTTAATTCAGAAGAAGATCAGTTGATCGTTACCAATCCCTAGAGTCCCAGAGGGGGCCGGGCCCGCTGTGGCCCCCTTTTCCTTCGTCTCATTGCAGGGCGCTGGGCGTAATCTCCCACTTTTCCACTCGCCTTTTCGGTTACACATCCCGGCCGGGCCCGTTGGGCCACTCTCCGCGGCATTCGATTTGTCTTGATTTCTAGGTGTGCCACCGCCCATTCCACGGTTTTGCGCGCTGCTAGTATGGCCTCCGCAACTCTCAGTTCGTGCAAAAAAATAACTGCAATTGGGAGGAATGGCATTGAGACTGGGAAGCTCTTGGCCACGTCTCGATGTCGTCGCTAAATAAATCAGACCATTAACGAGAGGCCATTATGGGACCATTCAATGCAGTGTTAAAAACCATGGCTTTGGCTATGGTTCTCACGCTGGCGGCGTGCGACAGCAACGATGACGACGATGACGGTCCGTCCAGTTCCAGCTCATCCGGGTCTTCCAGCAGTTCCAGTTCGTCCAGTTCCAGCTCTTCCAGTTCGTCCAGCTCGAGTTCCGGAGCCTCGAGCTCCAGCAGCTCCAGTTCCTCCGGGAGCTCCAGTTCTTCCAGCAGCTCCGG
>DJFO01000204.1:2848-20110 GCA_002432555.1 Marinagarivorans sp. UBA5870 | reverse complement strand
GTATTACAATAACCCGTTCGATGCGCCGGCGAATTAAACCAACCTGCATGACAAATCTTTCGCATTACCTGCAAAACCTCGGGCGTTTAATCCCCGCGCGGCACAAATCTCTTACCTGTGTTGCCCTGCTGCTGTGGCTGGCCCTCCTCCACCAGGGGGTCCGCGCCCAGGCGAGCGAGACTTGGCGCGATGACGACGGCATAGTCGTGGTGGTGGGCGCGCCTTTTATCGAGCTCTACGTGCAGCCTGGCCGCGGTTATGCCAGGTTTCATGCGGTGGAAAAAAATGAGCGCCTGCGCCTGTTCAAAAGTCGCACCGACTGGTTCAAAGTCGAAACGCAGGAGGGGAAAATTGGCTGGGTCCCCCGCCGGGCCCTGACGCAAATTTTCGATACAGAAGGTTATCCCCTGGATTTCACCACGCCCTCCTGGAGTGAAGCCAAACATCCGTGGCAGCTCGGCCTGCTGGCGGGCGATATGGAGGGAGCCGTCAGTTATTCACTCTATGGCGGCTATCGATTTACCCCCAACATTTCCGCCGAGATCAAATACACTCAGGCCTTCGGCGATTTTTCCAACGTGCGACTGGGCAGTCTCATGCTGTTGCACCAACCCTTTCCCCAATGGCGAGCCTCGCCCTATTTCACCCTCGGCGCCGGCACCATGAAAATCTATCCGGACGCGGTGCTCGTGGACGCCGAAGACCAGCAAGACACGGCAGTTACGGTCGGCGGTGGGCTGCTGTTTTATCTCAGCCACAAAGTTGCCGCCCGCCTGGAATACAACCAACACACCATATTGACCACCCGCGAAAATAACGAAGAGGTAGAGGAATGGAAAGCTGGTTTCAGCGTTTTGTTTTAACTCTGGCGCTGGTGGTCTGCTCTGGCGCGAGCTTCGCGCAGGAAAGCGGCACTGTACTGGACGATGTCATTAGCCCGGATCTCGAACGACGTCAGATCGATGAAGATAAACTGGATGAAGAAAATCTCGAGGTGGGGTTTTACGCCGGCGTATTGAGCGTCGAGGATTTCGGCTCAAACGATGTCTACGGCGCGCGCCTGGGCCTGGCGATCACCGAGGATTTTTTCCTGGAAGCCAATGTGGCCACCTCCACGCTCGCCGAAACCTCCTACGAAGCCCTGACACCAAACACGCCCCTGCTCAACGAGGATGAGCGGGAGCTGATCTACTACAATTTGGCGCTGGGGGTAAATCTTTTCCCGGGCGAAATCTACCTGTGGCGCTGGGCGTTCAACAGCAATCTCTATTTGATCGGCGGCGCGGGCAACACGGAATTCGCTGACAGCGAGTATTTTACCTACCATTTTGGCGGCGGCTGGCGGCTATTTTTTACCGACTGGCTGGCGATGCGGTTGGATTTTCGCAACCACGTGATGGAGCACGAAATATTCGGGGACGAGAAAAAAATTCAAAATCTTGAAGGCCATGTAGGACTGACGTTGTTTTTTTAGTTCACGGCATATGAGGTTGTCTATGAAATCTATTGTAAGTTTTTTGATCGGCATTTTACTCAGTGCGTCACTGCACGCGGGTGACATGTCCGGCCCGGCGCCCGACTTCACCCTGACCACATTGGACGGGCAAAAGGTGCGCTTGGCGGACCTCAAGGGACAGGTGGTGATGTTAAATTTCTGGGCCTCCTGGTGTGGCCCCTGTCGCCAAGAAATGCCCTTGTTAAACGACATTTATGCCAGCTATAAAAAGGCCGGTTTTGTGCTGCTGGGGGTGAATCTCGACGAAGCCGCCGCCGCTGCGAAGGGATTTCTCGCCAAAACCCCGGTCACTTTTCCGGTGCTGCACGACGCCGAGGGCAAAGTGGCCGACCTCTATAAAAACCAAGCCATGCCCTCCAGCTTTTTTATCGATCGCAAAGGCAATCTCGCTTATCTCCATCAGGGTTACAAACCCGGCGAAGAAAATGAATACAAGAAGGTCATCAAGAAACTTCTTGCGCAGTAAAACCCGAATGGCGGATTTTTTATGAAGGCCGTAATAATTGTGTTCGTGCTAGCGCTCGGATCGGGATGTTCCTCGTGGAAGCCCTGGGTCAAGCCCTATGAACGGGGAAATATCGCCGACCCTATAATGGCGTTCGATCGGGATCCGGTCTCCACGAAGTATCTGATGCACGTATACGAAGCCCGCGAAGCGGCGCGCGGGGCGGAAGGCAGTGCCGGAGGCGGCTGTGGCTGCGGCTGACCCTTCGACGGCAAGTCGCCGCGTTTCCGTCTGGCTGTCGATGGGCTTTTTTGCCCTGGCCTTTTTGCCTATGCCGCTGCGGGCGCTGGTAATACCGGAGGACCGCGCCGATGTCATGTATCACTCCTATGATGGTGGCGGCGTAACGGTGGACGGTCCTTCGGTCCTCGTCCGCAAAGGTTATAAAGAGAAAGTCTCGGCCTACGCCAACTATTATCAAGATATGGTCTCCAGCGCGTCCATCGACGTGCTCACTTCAGGCAGTCGTTACAGCGAAGAGCGCACCGAATACAGCGTCGGCATGGAGTACCTCGCCGATCGCGCGCTTTTGTCCTTGGGCTATACCACCTCCAGCGAGAGCGATTACGACGCGGACACGGTAAGTTTCGGCGTGAGCCAGGACTTTTTCGGGGATATGACGACTCTGTCGCTGGGCTACAGTCGCGGCGATGACGAAGTGCGCAAAAATAACGACGACGGCTCGAGCACTTTTCAGGGCGACGCGCAGCGGCAGCGGTACAGCATCGGTCTCAGCCAGATTTTGACCAAAAACTGGATCGTCGCCCTCAGCGCTGAAACCGTGGTGGACGGCGGCTTCCTGCGCAATCCGTACCGGCAAATCCGTTACCGCCCGCCCGCAGGGAGCATGAGCACCATTGGGTGGCAAACAGAAATCTATCCGGAGACACGCAATAGCGACGCCTTCGCGCTGCGCACGATTTATTATCTGCCTTACCGCGCCTCCTTGCGCCTCGAAGCGCGCACCTTTAATGACAGCTGGGGCATCAACGCGCAAAACTACGAGATCCGCTACACCCACCCGTTGCGCTCGCGTTTGATCATCGAGTTGAAAGCGCGAACCTACTCCCAAACCGGCGCCGATTTTTTTCTCGACCTGTTCCCGGACGAAATCGTCACGGAAGGCGTTTTCGGCGCACGGGATAAAGAGCTGAGCACCTATAGCACCAACAGTTTTGGCTTTGGCGTAACTTACGAGTTCGGCTATCGAATTCCCCTTGTCAAAAAACACAGCGCCAGCCTTTACTGGGATTTTATGCAGTTTGACTACGATGACTTTCGCAACGCCCTGCTCAGCCGCGCCGAAGGCGACGAGCCCGCCAAAAATGCAGTGGGCGATGAGCCGACCTACGGCTTCGAGGCCAATGTCATTCGCCTGTTTTACACCGTGAATTACTAGAGGCCGTTTCATCTCGTGAGCGAAGGCGAGACAAGGCAAAACGCGCGAGCAAGCGCAGTTTACAAGTCGGAAATGAGCATTGGGAGCGCGTTTTTAACGCAGTATCGACGAGCGCAGCAGTTATGAAACAGCCTCGAGTGACAGAGCGCCATATTTTCACCTATGGCTCGCTGATGTTTGACGAGATCTGGCAGCGAGTCACGGCCGGTGCCTATACCAAGCTTCCCGCCACCGCGCACGGTGTTAAGCGCACCTGCATCCGCGGTGATTGTTACCCGGTGGCGGTTCCTTGCCAAACCGCGAGAGCCCTCTCTGGCCTGCTCTATTTAAACGTAACAGAAACCGATATTGTTGCCTTGGACGGGTTTGAGGGGGACTATTATTTGCGGAGCAGTTGGCGGGTGCGTTCGGCGTTAGGCAATCGATGGTACAAGGCGGACATTTATCTGCTGCACCCGCGTTTCCGCAAACTCGCCTCGATACGGCCTTGGCGCCCCGAGATTTTTAGCCGGTGCCACCTCCCCCGGTTTATCGCTCGCACGGGCGCTGCCTAAGCTCTTCATTTCCTCAAGTCAGAAAAACTCGCACCGTTTGTTTTGCCTGCGCGGCGGTAAAATGCGGGTTTGCCGCTAAGTACTCCCGCATGGCTGTTATATTTTTTGTCTGCGAATAAGAGCTGCCCTGGGGCCGGAAACTGTGGTCCACCGACACCGCATCGATGATGCCCATGGTGAGTCCCGCCTGTTGGATCCGCTGCGGCCAGACGAAATCAAAACCGAAACCCATTGGACTTGCACTGTCGAACGGCAATAAAACCGGAAAAGCGGCGCGCGTCAGGGAAAATATGGGACCAATTTCCACGAAGTGCGTCTGCCGGGCTCGCAGCCACGGCTTGCGCAGGGTAAATCGGTGGTCATAAAAGCTGTGCCAGGCACGGGCCGGTTGCGCCAAGGCAAAACCATAGCGAATCTGCGCGGCAACATAAGTCTCTAAAAATCCTTCTGGCAGGGAGACGTCGTCGTCGCTCACCAGGACCAGATCAAACTCCGTCAAATCCTCGGGCCGCAGGAGGCGGTTGAGCAGCGTGAACTTCGGGATGAGTTCCTCGCTGGCGAACAGTGTCACGGCTTTCACCTGCGGATCCTCCGACTCGCCCTGCAAGCCAGCCCAGCGCTGCGTCACCGATAATCGGTTGCTTTCCCCGAAACGCCGCACCAGATGCGCGACCCGGTTGGCGCGATCCGCCAGATAAATCCCCACCACGAGAACTTTCAGGTCCCGCAACCCCGTCAACTGGGCACGCGGCGGGGAGACCCGCCAGCCTGGAAATCGCCCTTGCAACCGGCGCCGAATCCAGGCGGATTTTTTGCTGCGAAACATGTTTGTACCTCTGCCGTCCCCGCGGACGGCCCCGTCGGTTTTAAAACGGACGGCATTATAACTTTTAACAACGGGTCGTCGCAGCAGCGGCTGCCGCAGCAACGGCTGCCGAGGTAATTCGCTCCGGCTGGCACTGGTCGGCGGCATACAGGTTAGGCGCCATCCGGCGCGAAAGGAGCCTGCAAAACTCCGTCTATACTTAGCAAAAAGCGGTCGCGGTTTCACCTGTCTCGCACCGCTACCTGTACTTGGAGATTGTTATGAGTGAATCCGAAGCGCGCTATCTCACCCTCGACGAGGTGGCACGCTACTGCGGAGTCTCGCTCCAAACCGTCTCCGGCTGGTTGCAAAAAGGTCGCCTGGTGGCCAAGAGTGACGAAGCTGCGCCCCTCATCAAAACCGCAGACCTTGTACACTTCATGCACCAAAACCACCTGGCAATTCCGGCGGAATTGCTTTCCGATCACACGACCAGCGCGGGTTCCTCGCCCCGGGTGCTCGTGGTCGATGAAGATAAACCTATGGCCAATATCATAGAGCGAGTCCTGCGCAACATGGGCCTGGAGGTACTGCAGGTCAACAATGGCTTTGACGCGAGCGTCTCCTATATCCGGCGCAAGCCCCAGCTGATGACACTCGACCTGAGCCTGGACGGCATGGGTGGGGTCGAGCTGATCGAGCACATCCGCACCACCCAAACCCACAAGGCAAAAATTCTCGTTATTTCCAACTCTATGCCGAGCCTGATGGCGAAAGCGCGATCGGCCGGGGCCGATGCGGTACTGACGAAACCTTTTGACAATGACAGCCTGCGCCGCGCGGTGCGCATACTGCTGCAATTAAAGGATGGAACAAGTTAGCGGCAAAAAAAATCCCGGCTAACGCCGGGAAAATCGCACACTACATCTGGTTTAAACAATTCCGCTGAGGCCGCCAGACACACCATTTGTACCGAAACTGTCGATTTCGTACCCCATGACACCGGCGATTGTAACAAGCAGCTTGGTGTGGTCCGCGCCGTTAAAATGCAACTGGCGATTCCCTCGTATACCCTTGGCACCGCCGCCGGCCAACATAAACGGCATGTCATCATGATCGTGCAACTTCCCGTCTCCGAGACACGAATACATATAAATAAGCGTATTGTCCAGCAGAGTGCCGGTCCCGTCCGGTACGGCCTTAAGTGACTGAATCAGCTGCACTATAAAGCCGTAGAAAAAATTCAGCGAATCGACCCATGCCTGGCTGAAATTATGCGAAATACTGTGGTGACTGCGGAAATTACTGGTGGTGTGGGAAAACTGCAGGCCGGCGACGCGCGTCATATCACAGGCAAGCAGACGGGTAATCAGATCGACCTGCAATTTGGCAATCGGCTCAAAATTTGGCTCGAGATGGATGAGGGGTGGATAAACGCCATCGGGACTCTCGGTGTTAAAATCGGCGGGATTGAAAGAAGTGATATCGCACAAACCGCCGTCGCCACCACCCCCGGTGGATACCCCGTCCAGTTTTTTCTGTAGCTGATTCAGCGCATCTATGTGAGTTTCGAGTTTGAGGCGCTCGTCCATGCCCAGGTCATTTTTCATCAGCGCGGTCAATTCCTGATTGGTCAGGCTAACGATATCCCGGCGTGGATCATAACCGCCCAAATCACCTACCGAGGTAATCCCGTACACTCGGTTGAATGCCGCTACGGGATCGTCTTCGGGTTTGATGGACACACCGTTCAGATAATGCACATGGTCAGTGGTGCCCGCCTGAAAGTTGGCCATCACACCCAAGTTGATGTTGCTGATCGGAGTTTTGCCACCGATATTGGCCTGGCGCCCGAGCACCACATCCAGGGAGTCATTGCCGTTGCCGGTCAGCACTTTGCGCGCGCCGCCCTGGTGGGAGCCCCCACCGCCGTACATGTTGAGGCCCTGCAGCCAAACCAGGTGCTCCTTCACCGGCGCAAAAGCTTTGGTCATCAAATTTAATTGCGGGTTGCTCGGGTCCCCAGTCGGGTGCCAGGTACCTTCCTGAGTCACGGCCCCGTGGGAATCTTTTAAGGTGCTGTAGACCCCGTCGGGTACATAGATAAAAATGACTCGTGGAATATTTTCCCCAGCGGCCAAAATGGGTCGGGCAACGGACATGGCCAGCGGCGACAGTGTGCCGGCAACAAACATGTTTTTAATAAAGCGGCGGCGCGTATTGCGAATTTTCATGGCATCACCTCGGGTCATCGGCGCAGCACGAAGGAGTCGAGCTGGGTAATACCCACCAGCAGGCTCGGAATGTCAAAGCCGCTGTCGCTGAATATTTTATTGAGATTATTGAGGGCGCATTGGTCCACCGCACCTTCGGAATAACCGCCCACATAGCGGTAGTACTGGCGCGCCATACAGGCTTTGGTCGAATCTGCGTCGGCCAAGAGCGCGGCCAAATCGCGCCGATCAGCGATCGGCCGATCATCGTCCGACGCATCGATCGCCTGCACTAAACCATCGGTGCGAATTGCCAGGCCGTTCTCCGTCGCCCGGTAGCGGCCGGCAGCGTCAAAATTTTCCAAGGCATAACCTATGTGGTCGATAAATTGGTGGCAATTCCAGCAAACCTCATTGGCCGAATGGGCGGTGAAGCGCTCGCGCACGGGTTTGGAAGGATCCAAGTCGGGCGCGGCAATATTGATATCCCTAGGTATCGGCGGCAGTCCATCACACAGCAGCTGCTCACGCACAAAAATCCCGCGTTTGACCGGCGACGTTTCCTCAGTGCTTGCATTGGCCGCGAGTATGGCCCCGAGGGTGAGAACTCCGCCGCGTTGAGTGGTGGTTACGCGATGGAATCCCGCGCTTTGACCACCCAGCCCGTAAAAACGGCCGAGTTCGTCGTTGACGACCGTATAGTCGGCCATAAACAGCTCCTCAAATGCGCCGCTGGAATTGAAAGCGACTTCGAGGAAAAAGTTTTTCAGCTCGCCCACCATACTCAGGATAGTGCCGGGTCCGTAGCCTGGGTAAAGCTGTTCGTTTTTGGACCCGACGACCTCCGCATCCGCATCCCACCATTCGGCTGCGAAATGCGCCATCTGTACCCGCCCTGCGGGGGTCGCTAAGAGCCGTTCGGCCTCCTGCTTCAGGGCGGTTTTGGTATTCAATTGGCCGGCGCGCGCTTTTTCGAGCAGGGTGCTGTCGGGGGTTGATCCGGTGAAGGTGTAGGACAGCAGCGTGGCGATTTCCCACTGGCTCAAAGAATAGAGGTTCCCCTCGGGCACCCCCATTTCAGATCTGTACAAAAAGTGCGGTGACATCAATAAAACCATGATGCCTTGTCGGATCGCCTGGCGGAAATGATCGCTGTGATTGAAGTCGGTCACTCCATCCTTGAAAAACACCAGGTAGGTGGCTTTTTCCGCATCGGTCAGCGGACGGCGAAATATCTTGGTGCCGAAGACATCAAGGAAGCGGTTGACGCATTCCAAATTGGAACCGCAACCCAAGCCATTCTCCCAGATCGCCGCGCGGAAATTTTGCTGGCTGGTGGCCTCCTGCGCAACTTTGGCCGCCGCCGCGTAATAAACGTCGAGGTGACGCGCAGTCACAAAGGCTGCGTCCGCGTTATTGGTAAAGCCGTGGATGCGGCTCTCCTGCGGAAAATTTGTAGTGAGGTTGAGTTTTAACTTGAAAATATCGTTGACGGTATTTTGGTATTCATGCCGCGTCAGCTGCCGGAGGGCCCGCGCGGCGGGCGCTCCCTCGGGCTGCGTGCAACCGGCAAACGTCACCACATCCTCACCATGGCCTACATCGCCGGGGAATCCCGCCAGAATAAATGCGGCAACATCTTGCGCACAGTCGCCGGTGCAATCCGCAGGGGTATAAACCCGCTTGGATACGAGACCTGTGCCGTTGGGCATATAAGTATCGATAAATTGCGAGAGGATCGCCTGGGTAAAATTGGCGCCGTTGATACCTTTGATGGCCCCGACTCCCCGACCCGTGGCACCGTGACATTCGGAGCAATTCATCTGATAAAGCGACGCCCCGCGCTCCAAATCAAAAGTCCCGCCACCCGAAGATGAGTTGCTGGAGGAAGATGAACTGCTGGACGAGGAGGAACTTGAGCTGCTGGAGGAGGAACCACCCGAAGAAGAACTACTGGAGGCGCTCGAACTGCTTGAAGAACTCGAACTGCTCGACGCGCTGGAACTGCTGGAGGAACTCGAACTGCTGGAAGAGCCATTCGGTTCCCGCGTGGATTCTCCACCGCACGCGCATAACCATATCGCCAGCAGCACAATGGTGAGCTTTTTCATTACGCATCCCCGGACAAGCGCGCCTTACGCGGCTTTTTATGTTTTATATTTTTGGGTCACCAGAGCAAAGGCTGGACGGCAGACAAATTTGGCAAAGGTTAAAGTTAACAAAAGAAAAGCGCCAGTCCAATCTCGAAAGCCCCGGAAACCGATAAAACCTGATTTTTGCCAACCAGTCGGCATAGGGTCTGGGACTAGAGCCATAAGCCCTGCCGCCGCAGGAAGCTGGGCGCTTCCCTGTCCTTAACCACAGGCTGGCAGGCCGGAACCGAACAGTGCCCGCGTTCTATGCGGCGGCAAGAAGCCTCGCCGCCTCGGCTTGACCGAGGCGAGGCGCCCCTATAAAATCGCGGTACTGTACATTAATCCATACCTGCGCATTCACACTTAGGCGACTCGGACCGGCCGCCGCCCGGCGACACGCGCCTGTTATTTCACACGTTCTGGACTTTGGACACTAAACCCACCCGCAAGAACAGGAGACGTTCATGCACCCTAAGCTCGTACACATTCTCAGTCGACTTCTTTTTATTTCAGCGCTGCTGGCATTTGTCGAACCGCTGCTGGCGGCCACCTTGACCGTACCCCAGACGCATATAAATGGCGGTTTCCAGGTTTCGTGGGATTATGCCGATCTCGCCTCCACCCACCAGGCGATCCGCCTCCAAGAAAGTAAGAACAGCGGCACCTGGACGGACGTGAACATCCAAGGCGCCTTCACCGGGTCCAGATCCTTTCAATACAGCTCGGGTAACTACGGCTACCGAATAATGGTCTGCCAGGTTCAGTCGACGAATTGCCCCTTTGTCGTCCACCAGACGAAATCCATTCAAATCAGCGCAAACACCGGCTTCTCTGCTTCTGATATAGGCACCACAGGCGCAGCGGGCAGCACGACTTTCAGCAACAACACTATAACCACCAAGGGATCGGGCGGGGATATAGACGGGACAGCGGACGCCTTTCATTATCTATATCGGCAATCGAGCGGCAACGTACAAATTACCGCGCGGGTAACCGGCCTCACCAATACCGACAGCTGGACCAAGTTTGGCTTGATGGTGCGCCAGGATCTGACACCTGGAGCGGTCAACGCCCTGCTCTTGTTGCGACCGCGGGACGGGGCGAGGTATCAGTCTAGAACTACTGCCGGAGGCGCGACTCAGTCGACAATCAATGGCGGAAAAGTCGAATATTTTATGCCGCCGAAGTGGCTGAGAATGAGACGGGAAGGGAGCACCGTAACAAGCTATATTTNNCGGTTTGTGCTGGCAGGAACGCATGACGCAAACCTTGCCGAATTTGGGGTCATCGGTTTATTTTGGGCTGGCATTGACTTCCCACAACTTCGGCGTCCTGGCAACCGGCACAACAACCGACCTCCTCTTTGAGACGGCTCCCGGCCCGGTGAATGGGGGATGTCCGCAAGCGTTGCTCGACCGTTCCCTGCCGACACCCACATCCTGGATCTCCCCGGCGGCGCAAGCGGGCACATCCGAATGGCTGTATACACAGACTAATCCCAACACGGGGGCGACGGATGAAAAATGTCGATTGGGCGATAGCGACTCCAACCGCATAGCAGAGCGCAGAGATGGACCGGATCACCCGAAATGTCTGGTGAATACTGGACCTTTAGCGTGGACTCAGCCGACCTTCAGCAATGAGAATAACTGGCTCAGGGGAAATATGGGCTTTGGAGCACAACCGCTGCCGGGTGACATAGTGAACACAACCTGGACGGGAGGCAGCATCTGGCTGAGAAAAACATTCCTTATCAGCAGCCAGACGGAAATCGNNTCATGTTTTGGGGGCGTTGGTCGCGCGGGATCGCCATTTACGTGAACGGTGTTCTGGCCACGCACAACGAAGGAGCTACAGCCAAATATCGGTATTTGGGTATGAAAGACGTCGCTCGCCGAAGTTTGAAAATAGGCAGCAACGTAATTGCAGTGCGAGTGGAGGCGTTTGATTGGGTACGCAATTCGTCCAACGCCATAGTTAAACAGTCTCACGGTCACAAATACCTGGATCTGGGTATTACGACCAACAGCAAATTGGCCAATAGCCATCGCGCAGCCGTAACTGCTCCAGGTTCTAGCTTTATGCAGATCATTGGGGATAGGACCAAAGAATATATGCAGGCACAGGGTATTCCCGGCGCGGCGCTCGCCATTAGCAGCAACGATCAAGTCGCTGGCTCTTGGGTATTCGGGTACCAAACGCCGTCACTCGCATCTCAGATGCCCACCGACGCCATACTCCGACTTGCAAGCAATGACAAGGTCATTACCCGGGCAATCATAGTAAAACTGATCGAACAGGCGCAGGGAAATTCCAACGGAATCAAGCCCGACTCAAAATATTTCAATTTTCTAAAAAATAACCTCGGCATAGCGCTGCAGTTGCCGCCGCAAAAACCGTCCGCTGGCCTGAATATGGACAATGTGACCGTGGACCACCTGATTCAACACTTGGGATGGATACCTGAGGTGCCTGGCGACCATACGGACAAAATAGCCTTTTCCTACGGCATAGCTCCGAACGGCGCAGATCCGATCAGTTGGACCCCAAAACATCTGGTGCAATGGATATATTCGCTGGATACCCTCCACACCCCCGGCGCCCTTCCACCTGCAAACTCCAGCTTGCAGGCTTATTCCAGTACCGGGCATTTCCTGCTGCGCTATCTCGCGGTGGAAATACTGCGGAAACAAAACAAGACACTGGAAGCGTTTTTAGCAAACGATATGGGCTTGCCGGGAATCATCGTGTCCCATGAGAGGGGGTTGGACCGCACTGCACGCGAGGTCGGATATTTCACTCAGGATCCCCTGCACGACCGACATATTTTTATGGAGGACTTCTTTGCACTGGCCACGGATACGGAAGCATTCGCGAGATATGCTCGCAACTACGCGATTGATTACGACCTCATAAACGGCACCTACACCGGCCATGGCAGCTCGCATACCGGGGCAATGGATGGAACCACGAGCCTTGTGCTGCACAATCGCGAGAAAAAGCGATCTCTGATGTTCAATACCACCATGGCTGCCAACTTTGATGAACTTAGCGAATTCCTCGGCCAGCAATTCTGGTCGCCGGAGTGCAGCTGGGGCAACATCGACAATCCGCTCGCGCAGCTGGGTCAGCCGTACTTCATTCAGAATTTGTGGAAGTCCGATCAATATCTCAACCGTGAGTTCGGGCTTAGGACATCGCCGGTCGAGCTCGGCTGGGTGAGTGGAAGATGGACGATCAATTTAGTGCCCGGAACAAATCGCTACACCATAGTCAATGACNNGGAACGGATTGAACTTTCTGTACATAGACATCAACGACGGGAACAAGCTCAAAGCTGGCTTAAACCCGCCTTCGCCGGAGACAACACGGCAGTGGCTGATTGAGCCCGTCTCGCCGGAAAACCCGACCTTGCGGCGCTATCGGATTCGCAGCGCGCATTCCAACGGTTTTTATCTCGCAACTGAGGACCAGAGCAGCGATAACCCGGCCTATACATCCACCTATAAAGTTTCACTGCGGAATGATCATCAAAACCACTGGCACAGCTCTCAATGGCAATTTTGCAAAGCCAACTAGAGAAAGAACCACTGTTTAGAGATACCGAACAGTAAAAATGCGCTGACCGGAACATAGCTCGCGATGATCAGGCGGTCGCTGACATCCGAGCTCTGCGGTTTGAACGCGAGAAACAGAATAAGGCCGACCATGTAGTATCTTTGTTCAACCAGTGGTAGAGGAACGAGATTAATGAAGATCACGAAATACAGGACGTAAAGCTGCCAGGGTTTTTCGCTTTCCCGCGCCATTACGAAAAATGTAAGCGCCATCCAGCATACAGGTATGAATGTCAGGATCTTTACCGGAACGTTAGTTACCGTGTGGTGGAGGACGATATTGCGGATATAAAACGACAGTCCATAGGCGTTGAATTGGTGCGAATTTGAATAGGTGGCAAAATATACCAGGAAGAACACACCGATGAAGACCCAGACGTTGGCGGATGTCGCCAGGAGCCGGTAAACTTTATGGACGTATTCGAAGTTGTAAGCCCAGAAAAGAAAAAATCCCAGCAACAGAAAAAAATAGACATTCGAGGGATTGAAGGAGACCTGCTGTAAATCAGCTGTGCCTATGGCCACACCCCCGTTGTAAATCACAAAGCCGCCAAAGATCACCACTACCAAGCCATAGGGGAGAAGCCGCTTAAAAAGGCGCGGCCCCAACTCAAGGGCGCGCTGGCGATATGGGGAGTCCTGAACGACCCAAAAAGCGACAATCATATAGAGACCGCAAAACCCCACCCAAAGCAGGTTGGTTTGACGGAAAAAAACCGCTGCCAGGCCCAACAGACCCGCGCACCNNATAAACAAGATCATCCCCAGGACAAGCAAGGTCGCGATCATGTCTGTGTATATCAGGGAAAAGAAAGGAAGTATCACCGGCGTCAGGAGGAACATCAGGGTGCGTTCCGCAACCGCGTGGCGGCCCAGGGTTCTGCAGATTTGATAAAACGCTGGCAGGCACAGCGCCGAAACGACCAAATTAGCAAACCGGAGGGATTCAACGGAGATATGGTTGAACAGGCGCATAATGCCGGCCATAACGGCGTGATATACCGGCAGCATCGCAATGTTGTCGGACACTATGAAGTTGCCGTTGAAATAGGAGAAAATGACCGGTGTATGGAACCCTTCATCGGCGGTTTCGTGTTTCAACCCGGCAATGATCGTAAAGGAAAATAGCAGAACGATCCCGCATATAATGCAGAGATACCAGGGGTTGATACCCGTGGCTGCGCCTTTATCCCAATCATTATTGTTATTCATAAATATCGCCTTGCAGCCTTTCAACTCGTCGCTTCCGGACTTCCAACACGGCTATCGCCGTGAAGCCACAGATCACGGCAAACCACATTGAAGTAAATCTAATCACAATCGCCAGCGCGGCGGCTAGTGCGAACGTCACACCGAAAGATTGCAGCACTACAGCCATAGCAGCCTCGGTGGTGCCCACTCCCCCGGGCAACATCGAAGCGGCACCCGCGAGCATGGCGAAGGGATAGATGGCAAACGCCTGCCGGCTCTCTATCCAGTCGACTTGGAATGCTTCGAGCACCAAAACAAACGCCATGCATAACATCGACCAGGCGAGAATGCCCGCCAGCAAAGCAGTCACCAGGACCCTCGGGCGCAGCCAGACTCGGAGGGCGTAGGCGGTACGACCGGCGAATGCCATGGTTGCCGAGAGCTTTGGCCGCCTGGCATATACCCGCGCCAGGGCACGCAGACGTACACTTTGCACCAACAATATCAACACCACTGCCAGCACCATACCAACGAAAAGGATAATATTGCCAAAAGCCGCCGAGCTACCCAGCAAACCGGTAGACAACAACAACACGGCAAGGAGGTCCAGGCTCCTTTCATAGAAAAAAGCAGAAACTACCAGTTTAGCCGGAACCTCCGGCTCCGCCATGTAGCGGGCGCGTATCAGTTCGCCCAACTTGCCGGGTGTCACCGTGAAAGCAAATCCGGTGAGATAGGCTGGCAGTCCTCTCCAGAATGACCAAGGCATTCCCCGCTTGATGAAAAGCCAACGCCACCGCGCATAGCGCAGCAGCAGAGAAGCGGCCGCCAAGGCCAACAAAATCGGCAACACCCGTAGCACCCGCACAAAAAACTCCCAGTCGAGAATCCCCGTACGAGAATCAATCCAAACCAGCATCGCCAGGTAGGCTAACCAAGCCACAAGGCAAAATTGAGCAGCGCGCTTGATCGACACAGGCTCACCTGAAAGAAAAATATTTATGACCAAGGTAGCTGGTAAACACGGGTATTACTATTCCAACACCATGGGAAATTTCCCGCGGGAAAAACCTCATGTCCATCCATGGAAAAAGGTAAAAATATAGCGCCACACTGATACCCCAGGTTTGCGCCAACGCGAGCAGATTGATTATTACAAAGTAAAACACCGATTGGGCAAGCGTCTGCCGCGTATCGGTAAAAACGATTTGCCGGTTCAAACAATAGGCCGTCACCATGCCTAATACATAGGCCAAGGCAACCGCCACAGGGAAGCTCAGCCACTGATTGAGCAGTATGCGGGAAAAAAAATTCACCCCTGCAGCTATTCCGCCGGAAAGCAAAAACAATCCGATTTCTCTTTTATTCATGTACCGCTGACGGCGGCTCGCGCCATGTCCCTGCCAAAGCCGATGCTTTCGGAAATTCCGCGATCCTCGGGGTAATAATAGGATGTGTCGGCGACGTATAGGCCGCGCACGGGTGAACGCCAGGGCGGTAGGCTTTGCAAGAACCCCGGACCGCAGACTGGCTGGGAGAACCGGTACTTGCTTACTTTGACGGCAAGGAGGTCCGCATCTTTCAGATCTGGGTTAATCCTTTTTAAGTATCCCTGGACCTCGGCTGCAAAAGCCTCTTCGGGCAACTTGAACTTAGGATGGTCCGCGGGCATGTAGAAAGGCACATACACAATATGCTCGGTTAAAGGTCGCAGGTTCGAGTACTCGACCAGCCCAGGTATTTCCATCGACGGATCGTTGACATTCAGCCAAAAATTGTCAGTCAACCGCCGACGGAGTTTCACGATCACGCAAGCGACGGCAACATTTTTCAGGGCCCGGTACTGCTCCAGGACACTTTCGGGAAGACCGGGAATCAACTGCGGAATGTAGGGCAATGGAATAGTACTGATGACGCTGTCATACCCGTGGAACTCGCCATTGACAGTGATACCTGTTAACCGACCGGCTTCCACCTCAACGCGAGTGACAGCCGCGTTGAGACGGATTTGACCACCCCCCGCGACGATGTAGCACCTCATAGCCTCCAGCAAAGTATCCGATCCGCCTTCGAGATAACCCAGCTTCTCCCGGAAAATGTTGTACCTGGAACGACCTATTCGCCGAATGCGACTCCAGATCCAAGCCGCGGACAGTTCGCCAGCGTACTCGTAGAATTTATACTGGAACAGTTTGCTCCACAACACCGAAAACGCGCGTTTCCCCACAGCATTTTCGATCCAGGGGATCGCCCGGAGCTGATCGAGATCTTGCCAGTGGTCGCGTCGCGTCGCCATAAAGGCATGCCATCCATAACGCACTTTGTCGATGAGGTTGAGTCCGCTAAATGTTAGGAGCGCCCAGGGATTACCCCACGCTTGAATGCGACCGCCGTAATAAAAACCCATCTTGGTCGCGACCCAATGAAGTTTCTCCTGCAATCCCAACTCTTTCAACACCTGAAAAAATGCTGTATCGGATGTGCAGTGGAAGTGATAGTACCGCTCGATATTCAGACCATCGAAATCGAACGATGCCGTCATGCCGCCGATTCGGTCGCCGGCCTCATAGATTACCGGTCGATGACCCTCTTTAACCAGCTGATAGGCAACCGCTAACCCCATGGGCCCGGCGCCCAGAACCGCTATCTCTTTCATAGTCAGAATTTCAAAACGATGTTGCCGAAACGTGGATCTTTAAAGGTGATATCCAGAGCAGCCGCAAAGGGTGTTGCTTGAACTCCGAATATTGTCGGCCAATCAATGACTTCAAACTCGTCATGTGCCACCAGCGCGCTCAGTTGATCAGTCGTAAACGGAGGTTTCTTGTCAAACAGCGACCACAGCTTCAAAAGTGCATAAAACAAGCCGTAGGGAATTTTTACAATCGGAGTTCGCAGTCCTAAACAGCGCTTGATCGCTCGAATAATGTCGATATAGTCGATTTTCTCCAAGCCGGTAATATTATACGACTGACCGGCGATTCGCTTCTCGATGCAACTGAGAATANNGAGAATAATGCTGCAGAAATCCTGCACAAACAATGGCTGCCGCATGTATCGCCCGTGACCAGGGATCGGAAATATCGGCGCGCGTCGCATGAACCTCGACAACCATCCGAGGTGTTTGCGATCAAACCAGCCGAACATAAGCGTCGGGCGTAAAACAACGCAGCGAACACAGCTGCCGACGACCATGTTTTCCTGGTCTTTTTTTGTCTCGGTATATAGATCATGCGCCACGGAGTTGACTACCGAAGAGCTGATGTGAACGAGGTATCCAATGTTGAACTTCTTTATCGCTGACAGAATATTTTCCGTGGCCGTTAT
>DJFO01000204.1:332-2813 GCA_002432555.1 Marinagarivorans sp. UBA5870 | reverse complement strand
TCCCGGAACAGCTAAGTCAGCATGGTAAGCCGGCACGTCCGGGTAGACCGAGCGCAGTACCGCGAGATTGTCCTCATGTTTGTCGAGGACAAGAATATTGCGGTAGCCTCGCTGTTGAAGAAGGTAAATCAGATTTTGCCCAACCAGACCAGCGCCGCCGGGAAGCACGATTTTAATGTCACTCATAGTACAGCGCCTAAAACTTCAACCGTTTGAATATAAAAACCGGAATCAATTTAATGATCCACATGATAAGGCGCCAATACCCTGGCGTATATATTTCCGCCCTTCCGCGCCGCACGGCGTTTACGATATCCTCCCCCACCTTGGCGGCGGATGCGGTCAGCAACCCCGGCATTGGAATACCGGCGGTCATAGGAGTGTCAACCATGCCCGGTTTGATCAGCAGCAATTTGACCCCAAAGGGATCCAGGGCGCCGCGCAAACCTTCGCAAAAAGCTGAAACCGCGGCCTTTGCCGACCCGTAGAGATAATTGCTTCGGCGCCCCCGGTCCCCGGCCACCGATGAGATCACTGCCAGAGTACCGTATCTCTGCTGGCGCAGACGCGCCGCCAAATGATGGAGCAGGGCAATTTGGCTTGAGCCGTTGGTGCGAAACTGTTGCAAGGCGTATAGAGGATCCGCCTCACAGCGCACCTGCTTGGGAAGCGAACCCGCCGCCAGCAATATAACCTCGATTTCCTGCAGAGTTGAGAACGCTTGAGCAACAGCGTCATGGTGTCGATCGAGATCGTCCACGTCGAGCACCGAGGTGTGCACGGCCGAGGCGCCCGACACTTTTAGATGCTCCGCAATTTGTGCAAGCTTTTCTTGGTTCCTCGCCATCAAATAAAACGCCGATCCCTCGCCAGCCCACACCCGCATAGCGGCCTGAGCTATCGCCGAAGTCGCGCCTATCACAAGAATTTTTTTCATGTGGTTACCCTATGCCAAAAACTGGACTTGAGGACGGGATCTCGCAATTGCTCGACCTGCTGCCAGGCGGGATAAAACTTCCTGAAGTGCTCACCCTTCATATGCGCATCCTTCGCTGGGTAGAGCCGGCCGCCGGCCTCGACGACTATCTCGTCGAGCGCTGCGAGCAGGCGCCGATTGGCCGGTTGGTTGGNNGTGGAAAAGACAAGAGCCCCGGAGATCGAAGATCACCGCAGCGTTTCAACACTGCCAGAAACGAGCCGCTCTTATTGCGAGAAATCTCCCGAAGTATTTCCTTCAGGGCATTCTCGGCGCTGGATTCGGGAATGACACATTGAAATTGATGGAATCCCTGAGGCCCGTACATACGGTTCCAGTTCAATAGGCCATCCAGCGGGTAAAAAAAACTGTCATGATCCACTCGCGCGTAACGCCATGCCTTCGGCTGCCGATAAAAATACAAGGTATTAAAGATGGGTATTGTGACGCTGTTCACTAGGGAAAAGGGAGGAACCAAAGGCATCGACAGCTTTTTTCTGCTGGGGAGGGACAGTTCGCCGGAGGCGGCGTGATCGCCCAATATGTACAGACCACGCCCGAGAGACGGCGCGGGTGCGGTGCAATCGACCCAGGCGACCGCATACTCGTGCCGCTGGTCAAACTCTGCCGAAATCGCCAGAAACTCCTGCAAATCCGCGAAGCGACGAAACTGGGTGCGAATGCTGCTCGCGTTTATGGGCAACAGCTTCAGGGCGACCCAGGTGATCACTCCGGTAACACCGAGGCCGCCGATGGTGGCAGCAAAAAGTTCCGGGTGTTGCTCCAAGGAACAAACAACCTCTCCTAGGTCGCTGCGGTAGAGGCCAAACTCGGCAATAATACAGCCGAAGGTTCCCCTAATGTGATGATTTTTGCCGTGCACGTCATTGGCTACGGCCCCGCCCAACGTGACATATTTTGTGCCGGGGGTAACTGGCAAAAACCACCCCTGAGGTATAGAGAGCCGTAAAATCTCGGCAAGAGTGACACCCGCTTCCGCAATGATCCAACCACTCTCCCAATCGGCGGAAATGAATTTGTCGAGCGCGCGCATACCCAAAAGTCGGCCGCTGAAGGCGAGACAACTATCGCCATAACTTCTGCCGCACCCAAATGGCAGGGAAGTCTGCTGCCGCAGAACGAGATCGCGTATTTTTTCTGGCATATCGCCACGCCAGGGCACGGGGTCGACCTGCTGCGGCTGCCGCGGAAAGCGCCCCCAGGAAAGCGTCGGGCTGGTCATTGCGCCGCCAACCAAAATATAAAGCAGAANNATAAAGCCGGTAATCAAGCTTGTTTTATCGGTAATAGCAAACACCAGCGGGTCATCGTGCATTTCCCCCCGGTGGGTTAATAACCAGGTGCGGCTCACCCAATACAGCAAAACGGGGCACGCCAGCCAAATAATCTGCGGATTGGAATATAGTGCCCTGGTGGCGCTTTCCTGGATATAGAGGGCCAGAACCATCACCGAAATATATCCCGCAGCAGCCCCGAGAGATGAC
>DJFO01000204.1:0-255 GCA_002432555.1 Marinagarivorans sp. UBA5870 | reverse complement strand
CGCCAAGCTCAAAAAAATGAACATCGAGAACGCCAGCAACCAGAACGTCAGTGCCAATTCAAAAACGAATGCTCCGGCAACTATGCGCACTGTGTATAAGAGCGCGAGAACGATCACATCGACGATAACGATGCGCTTCAAAAAAAACGTGTAAAGCACGGTCAGTAGATAATAAACACCTATCACCGCCAGAAATGCGCTATTGAGGCAAATGTATCCGAGAGCGAGCGAAAAAAGCAGGAGCAAAGGAAAAAG
>DJFO01000363.1:1774-11995 GCA_002432555.1 Marinagarivorans sp. UBA5870 | reverse complement strand
CCCGCCTGCGCGGGGATGACGAGAGCTGAGTTGCGCGGAACCCAGTGGTGCCCAGTGCATAGCTCCGTCATTCCCGCGCAGGCGGGAACCCAGGGAACGCTGCTACATAGCCTGGGTCCCCGCCTGCGCGGGGACAACGGACGGAGACTGCGAAGCCGCGGACTAAGATTGCCAGACGACCGACTGAGGTTGCGAGACGGTCCATGCGAGAGTGCAATGGGTCAGCGCAACGAGTCCGCTGATCGTCTCTTAGGATTGTGCCAAAAAATTCCCCAGCAGTTCCTTGCCCCCTTCGGTCGCAAAGGATTCGGGATGATATTGAATGCCTTCAATCGGATATTGCCGGTGGCGGATACCCATAATTTCGCAGCCGGCCCGCGCCGCGCTCGCCAAATCCTTATCCCCGTCCGCCGGCGCGATCACCGAGGTAATTTCCAGGCAGTCGGGCAGACTCATGGCGTCCACCATCAAGGAGTGGTAACGCATGATCTCCAGTCCCTGGGGAATATTGCGGTAGACGCCCTTACGGTCGTGTCGGATCACGGAGGTTTTGCCGTGCATGGGCACCGGCGCCCGCACCACTTTGCCGCCGAAACAGTGCGCTATGCCCTGCATGCCGAGACACACGCCCAAGAGGGGAGTTGTTTTGCCCAGCTGCAAAATCGCGTCGCTGCATACGCCGAAATAGCGGGGGTCGTCCGGTGAGCCGGGTCCGGGAGAAATGATCAGCCGCGTCGGATTCCACTGGCGAATGGCGTCGAGGGTTATTTCATTGTTGCGCTTGACCGACACCTCAAATTGGCCGTAGCCCAATTGCGTCGAGAGCATTTCTCCCACGTATTGGTAGAGGTTGTAGGTGAAGGAATCGTAATTGTCGATAATCAGTACGCGCATGGTCGGGCTCATTCTGTTGCCGGTGGGGCGAAGCTGGCCAGCACGTTGCGCATCGCGGACAGCTTGCGTTCGATTTCCAGATATTCATCGTCTGCGTTGGAATCGTAGACGTTCCCGCCGCAGGTTTGCGCATAGGCGGTTTCCCCTTTGACAAAAATCGACCGGATAGGAATTGCAAAGGTGCAGTCGCCGTTGAAGCTGAATTGGCCCACGGCACCGCCGTAGGGGCCGCGCCCGTCGCCCTCCAGTTCATCGATGATTTTCATCGCTTCTACCTTGGGCGCGCCGGTCAAAGTGCCCGCGGGAAAATTGGCGGCGAGGGCGGAAAACATATCTTCCCGCTCGTGCAATATGCCGACGATCTCCGAGGAGATGTGCTGCACATGGGAAAATCGCTTGATATCCATGAGGCTGCGCACTTTGACTGTGCCAAAGCGGGCGACGCGGCCGAGGTCGTTGCGGTGGAGGTCCACCAACATATTGTGCTCGGCGATCTCTTTTGGGTTGTTCAGCAAAGCGCGGGCGAGTTGGGTGTCCTCGGCCGCGTCCCGGCCGCGTTTGGTGGTGCCGGCGAGCGGGAAGGTTTCCATTTCCCCGCTGCGCAGGCGAAACAGCAATTCGGGAGATGCGCCTATAAGCTTCTGGTCGCCGAATTTCAGATAATACATGTGCGGCGAGGGGTTGGTCGCGCGCAGCTTGGCATAAATATGCGTGGTATCGCCGCGAATGGTGTAGCGAGTTTTAAAACCGACTTCGCATTGAAACACCAGGCCTGCACCTATGTCTTCCTTCACCTTGGCGACTGCCTGCGCGTGCTGCGCGCGCGACATAGTATCGCCTTCACAGACGCATTCCGTCGGGCCAAACGGCTCGCTTTGACCGTGCAACAGCTGGGCGATTTCCTGATAGCGGTTGCGCTCGTAGAAGTAATAAAAAATTTCGCCGGTCACTTGATCGTATACGAGCCCGTCGATATAGACCCCGAATTTGAATGGCTCGAACAAATCACTGGTTTTGATTTGTAGCGCGGGCTCAAAAAAATTGACCGAGTCGTAACCAAGATAGCCGACCAATCCGCCGGCGTAGCGGCGGGAGATAATGTTCTGTGGCACGATTGCGCGCAGCGCGTAGTAGGGATTGGTGCAAGGGTACCGCGTGGTGATGCCAGAGGCGGTGTCCGTAATGCTTAAGGAAGTGCGATTTTCCGCGCAGATGATCTGGGCCGGATCGAAGCCGATAATGTGATGGCGGGCGATGTGGCTCTCTTCGCCGAGGGACTCGAACAAAAAACAGTTGGCGTAGCGCTTTTCGATCTTGCGGAACAGCTCAAAAAAGTTCTGGTCCTCCGCAAGCTTGATGTAATTGGGCTTGCCAGGCAATTCAATTGGGGGTGGGCTGGATGTTTGCATGGGAAATTCTTTCGTAAGCCAACTTTATTTACGGCCGGGGCGGTCGGGCTGCTCGGCGGTCAAGGGATATTGTTCAAAAAAACGGCTGTTGCGGAGCGCGTTGGCCCCGCGGGTAACCGTGGCTATGCCCACATTGAGCTGAGCGGCGATTTCGCGCTGCGGGACGGCCTGGGCCAGCAACCGGAAAATCTGCAGGCGATTCTCAATGCCCTCGAGTTCCCGAGGAGTCAGAATAGCCTCCAGGGCCGCTTCCATCTCCTTGGGATCGGAAATGGTGCAGAGCAACTTGATCAAGTCTCGGCGGAGCTGTCGGCGTGTATTCATGTACTAGTACGCGGTTGGTCAGGGCGCTAGTCTAAACTATCGGGAAGGCATCCGCCACCGCCGCGCATAAGGTAACCGCGGACCGGTCTTACGCTGGACAGAGGGGTTTGTTAATCTGCCGCCTCTTTGGCACATATAATAATCTGAGGGTTGGTCTATGGTTCGGTTCTTTTCCCAGGTGTTGCGTCGTCGCGGGTGCTGGCTGTGGCTCACCGCGTCCGCCATGGTTGGCGAGACACTCGCAGCGCCGGTGGCGATTCAGCTGAATCAGCTGGGATTTCTGCCGGAGGCGAGCAAAATCGCCGTGGTTCCCGACGTAGCGAGCGGCGAGTTCTGGCTGATTCAAGCGGACACGAAAAGCGAAGTGCTGCGCGGCCCCTTGTCCCAGGCCCAGACCTGGGAGGTGGCGGGGGAAACGGTCAAGATTGCCGACTTTTCCGCATTCAACAAGCCGGGTCGCTACCAGATCCGGGTTGCCGAGGCGGGGGATTCCCACCCCTTCACCATAGGCGAAGGCGTCTACGACGCGCTGCTCGCCGCCGCCGTCAAATCCTATTATCTCAACCGCGCTGGCGCGACCATTGAAAAAGAACACGCGGGAATTTTTGCCCGGCCCGCCGGGCACCCAGACACCCTGGTCTATCTGCACCCCTCGGCGGCCTCCAAGGCCCGCCCCGCGGGCACGGTATTGTCCTCGCCAAAAGGCTGGTACGACGCGGGAGACTACAACAAATACGTGGTCAACTCCGGTATTAGTACCTACACACTTCTGGCCGCCCTGCGCGATTATTCCTCGGTGTTTGCCACCTTGAATCTGCAAATTCCCGAATCGGGCAACTCTTTGCCCGACCTCCTCGACGAGGTTCTGTGGAACCTCGACTGGTTGCAGACCATGCAGGACCCTGATGACGGGGGCGTCTACCACAAGCTGACCGAGCTCAGGTTTTCGGAAGCGGGGATGCCAAATGAACAGCTGCTCAAGCGTTATATGGTGCAGAAGAGCACCGCCGCCGCGCTGGATCTCGCGGCGACCCTGGCGTACGCCAGCAGGGTAATAGCACCTTATGAAAGCCTGCTGCCGGGCCGCGCGGCGGCGTACCGGCAGCAGGCCGAACACGCTTGGGCCTGGGCGGAGAAAAATCCCAAGGTGCTCTACGTGCAGCCGCGCGAGGTCAACACTGGCACCTACGCCATGGCCAATGAGGATCTGAAAGATGAATGGTTGTGGGCGGCGGCAGAACTTTACGCCACCACAGGTAAAAAAGCCTATTTAAGCCGCATCGAACTACCGGCGCAGCCGCGTATACCGGAATGGAGTTACGTGGAGACCCTTGGCCTTTTTGCTTTGGCCCAGGAATCCAAAATGCCCGGCAAATTGCAGCAGCAGGCGCGCAAGCTCGTGGCAAATATGGCCGATCAAATAGTAAAGGAGTATTTGCAGTCGGGGTATCTGGTGCCCTTGGTGGAGGATAATTTTCGCTGGGGCAGTAATGCCGTTGCGCTTAACAAGGCGATGGTTCTGTTGATCGCCGAGCGCCTACAGCCGCAAGACCATTATCTGCCCGCCGCGCGCGGCGTGCTCGATTATGTGCTGGGGCGCAATCCTACGGGTTACGCTTACGTCACGGGTTTTGGCAGCCTCTCACCCCGTCATCCCCATCACCGGATTTCCGAATATGATGGCGTCGAAGCGCCCCTGCCGGGTATGTTGGTCGGCGGCCCACAGCCCGGCTGGCAGGACAAATGTAAATATCCCAGCCGTCTGCCCGCCAAATCCTATCTCGATGAATGGTGCAGCTTTTCCACCAACGAAATCGCCATCAATTGGAATGCCCCCCTGGTTTACGTGCTGGCTGCGCTGCGCTGACCAGCCGCTGCCCCGACAACGCGGGCGGTCGTTCTGGCCGCCCCCACCTTTCACATAAAGCATCGCGCGTCTGCATCAGAAGCGGACGCTGACCTGCCACTTCGCCCTTATTCCACTGCGGCATACAACCTAACCGTCATACTTCTCCGCGGGAAATCTTGCTCGGCGGAGCAGATCGACAATGTTCATGCGTTAAATATTCCCATTTTATTTTGCCAATAATCCCTTGGGGCGGAGCTGCGGCTTTGGTTAATTTACAACGGCAGCCGATGCGGGCATTTTCGCGGTGCTGCTTTGGAAATTATCTAAAGGAGAAAAGCTATGAGTATTCGGAAATTGCAAGAGCACGAAATAAAAGAAGTCGCCGGTGGGGCGCTACCCACCCAATTCGTCAGCCTGGACACGTCGTTTGGCGCCCTAGTGGCCGATACGTCTGCGGCCAAGGTCGACATAGGCAATGTGGCGATTTGCTGCTGCGCCTGCCACTGCTGCGGCACCCATTCCAATCTGGATATGGGCGGCTTGGTCAACCCGGTTATTCGTTGATGGTGTCGGGCGGGCAGGTGGCCACTGACCGCCCTTTTTTTCTAGAGCTCTTTATCTGAGGAACTCTTTAGTTCGAGGATCTCTTTATGATTACCAATGAAGAACTGCGCAAAACTTTTGTCTCGCCTAATATGCGGTATTATTTGCACAAAAAGCTGGCGCCTCTGCCGCCGGCCGAAATCGACATACGCACTGAGGAGCTCCTCAAGTATCTCAATATGTCAGTGTATTGCAACGGGGATATCCCCTTTAGCCGAGATGTGGACGAGGTCTGGCATTTCTGGATCATGGAGACGCGGGAATATTTTGCTCTTTGCGACAAGCTGCACGGCAAGGGTTATATTCACCATACCTCCAACGATTATCTGGAGTACCGCGAGCGGGATATCAAAAATAAAAAACCGGACTTCGACCGCACCATTAATATTCTGGTGGCTTATGTCTTGAATTACGGCCCCTTCGATGCGGAGCGGGTGCGCTACTGGCCGCTGGCAGAACGTTTGATGCAGGGCTTTCAGTGGAACGTCGATCAGCTCAACAACTGGTTGCTCGGCCTGCTGGAAGGCCGCGCCGTTGTTCACTCTTGATGCCTGCGCGCCGCGCGCGATGGAGGTAACTGTTAATGGAGGTNNTGTTAATGGAGGTAATTGTTAAGGAGATAATTGTTAATGGAGGTAATTATTTATGCCCAGTGAATTATTCCGGCCCGAAGCCTATGCCGCGCAAAATTTTGCCTACAGCGGCGCCGTCGCGGTGCATCAATCGCTGCCCGCTCGTGTGGTGGCATTGGGCGCGGCGGTGGTGTGCGCGGCGCTGGTGGTTTTTTTGATTTTTGGCGAATACACCAGCAAAGCCAGGGTCGCCGGATTTCTTGAACCCACCGCAGGGCTGGTGACGGTGCTGGCGCCGCAGGCGGGGCTCTTGCAGGAAGTCTATGTGACCGAAGGGGGCGCGGTGAAAAAAGGCGATCCGCTGTTGGTGATCGCCGCCGGGCGCGCTTCCTTACAGACCGCCGATTCCCACGCCGAAATCCTCGCGCAATTGCACGGGCGCAAAGCCAACCTTGAAGCCTCCCTGAGCAATCAGCGGCAGTTGGAATCTCTCGAGGTGGCGGCGCTGGAAGCGACGCACCGAAAATTGCACGCCGAATGGGACCAGATCGCCATTGAGATAACCATAGCCGAGAAAAAAGTCGCATCGCAACAATCGATCCTCAACAGCTATCGGGTGCTGCGGGAAAACCGCTTCGTCTCAAACCTTGAGGCCGAGCAGGCGGCACATAAATTGTTGGACTACGAGGCTGCCCTACAGGCATTGGCGAAACGCCGTGTCGCGCTGCAAGCGGATATCGAGCGCGCCGGGGGTGACGTGGAACTGCAGCGGCGGCAGAGCGCTAAAGAACAGAACGCTCTCGAGCGGCAGAATTCCACCGTGGACCAGGAAATTACCGAACGGCATCAACAGCAAGCGAGTGTGCTGCTGGCGCCGAGCGACGGTGTGGTGGCAACTTTGCCAGTCCACCGCAACCAGATGGTGGTGAGCAATCAGCGCCTGGTCACCCTGATGCCGGCCAATGCGACCTTAAAAGCCACCTTAATCGTGCCGAGTAAGGCCGCCGGTTTTTTACAGCCGGGGCAGCCGGTTGTTTTGCGATATGCCGCATTCCCCTACCAAAAATTCGGCACCAGTCGCGGGGAGGTGGCGGAGATCGATCAGAGTTTGACGCTGCCGGGGGAGAGCAGTTTGCCGGTGGCGCTCGAGGAGCCCGCCTATCTCGTCAGCGTCGCGCTGGATCGGCAAGCGGTGGACGCTTACGGCACGCGCTACGGCTTAAAAGCGGGGATGATGCTGGAGGCGGACGTGCGCTTGGCCACCCGCAGTATGTTGGAGTGGCTGTTTGAGCCGCTGTGGAGTTTTGCCGGCAAATTGTGAATCGTTTTATTTAATGGGAGGAACCCATGAGTCAGCCGTTCTGGAAGAAGCCCAAGCTCAGTGTGGTGTTGCAGTCCGAGGCGGCGGAGTGCGGCCTCGCGTGTCTCGCGATGATCGCCAATTTTTACGGCCGCAATACCGACCTTACGACTTTGCGGGCCAGTTGCGACATTTCCCTCAAGGGAACCTCTCTGGCCGCGCTGATTGAGCTCGCCGCTCGACAGGATCTGGCCGCGCGCCCCGTGCGGCTCGAACTGGATGCGCTGCATCGCCTGCGCCTGCCCGCCATTTTGCATTGGGATTTTAACCATTACGTGGTATTGCACCAGGTCGAGGGCGAACGCGTGGTCATTCTGGACCCCGCAAAAGGCCGCCGCTGGTTCACCCTCGCGGAAATTTCACCGCACTTTACCGGTGTCGCCTTGGAGCTATCCCCCACCGGCACTTTTCGCAAAGAGGAACCCAAACAGCAACTGCGGTTATGGCCTTTGTTGCGCAACCTCACAGGTTTGCAGAGCGCCCTCGGGCAGATCCTGCTATTGGCGCTCGCCCTGCAGGTATTTACCATGGCCGCGCCATTTTTCATGCAGCTGGTGGTGGACACGGCCATAGTCTCGGAAGACGTGGATCTGCTGACCGCGCTCGGCCTCGGATTTTTGTTGCTCGCGGTGGTCCAGGCGATCGTCACGGCGACCCGCGCCTGGGTGGTGATGATTCTGGGAATTACCGTGGATTACCATCTGCAAAATACCTTATTTCGCCATTTACTGCGGCTGCCGATGGTGTTTTTTGAGCGCCGCCATACGGGCGACATAATATCCCGCTTTGATTCGCTCAATCAGGTGCAAAACGCCTTTACCCAGCACTTTATCGAGGCATTGGTTGATGGGGTGCTGGTCTTGCTCACGCTGCTGATGATGGGTTTTTACAGTCTGCGGCTCACGCTTGTGGTAGTGACAGCGGCCATCATCTATGGCGGCTTGCGGGCGCTTTTATACCATCCTCTGAAATCCGCCAGTGAAGAACAAATCGTGTTCGGCGCCAAAAAGCAGTCGCATTTTCTCGAGTCGATACGCGCGGTGCAAAGTATCAAAGTCTACGGGATAGAGTCCGGCCGGCAGAGCCAATACCAGAATTTACTGGTGGATCATTACAACGCCGGCACCAATGTGCAAAAGTTGAATATCCTGTATCGCCTCTGCAATGGACTTTTGTTCGGTGCGGAAAATGTTCTCGTCATATGGCTGGGCGGCCTGGCAGTTTTGCACGGAGAAATTTCGGTGGGCATGCTGTTCGCTTTCACAGCCTATAAACGTCAGTTCATCACGCGCATTACGGCGCTGACTGACCGCCTCGTCGATTTCAAAATGCTCGGTCTGCACCTGCAGCGCGTTGCCGATATCGCCTTGCAGCCCGGCGAAATCACCGAAGGCGCGCTGCTGCCCCGGCACGACCTGACTTTGAGTCTTGAGCAAGTGGCGTTTCGGTATGGATCGGCCGAACCCCATTTGTTTTCCGACCTCAATTTGCAGATCAAACCCGGGGAAACGCTGGCCATAGTCGGCCCCTCCGGCGCGGGCAAATCGACACTCCTGAAAATTTTTCTCGGTTTACTTACGCCGAGTTCGGGCGCGGTGAAAATCGCCGGGTTGAATCTGCTGGGTGTCAGTCGGCACGCGCTGCGGGAAGCGATCTGCGCCGTGACCCAAGAGGACCAGCTGATCGCCGGCTCCATTCGGGACAATATTGTTTTCGGCGCGGCGACCCTAGACGCGGAGCATATGGAGGAGTGCGCCAAAATCGCCGCGATCCACCAGGAAATTCTGGCGATGCCCATGGCCTACAACACTTTGATTGGCGACATGGGGTGCGTGCTGTCGAGCGGGCAGAAACAACGGGTACTTTTGGCGCGCGCCCTGTACCGCCGCCCGCAAATCCTAATATTGGACGAGGCGACGAGCCACCTGGACATAGCCAATGAAAAAAGGGTTATCCAAGCGATAAAGAAACTCGCAATCACTCAGATCATAGTGGCGCATCGGCCGCACACCATCGCCAGTGCTGAGCGCGTGGTGCGGCTGACCGCCGGAGGCTTGCGTGAAGTCTCGCCGGAGGAGGCGATCAGTTTACCGGGCTCGGTCGCGGCGCGTGCCTGAGGGCCTAACTCTCTTGAAGGGGAGTCCCCATGGCCCGAAACCACTTTTCAAATTCCTCCGCGGGCACGGGCCGGCTAATGTAAAAACCCTGCGCTTGTTCGCAGTTGAGACTCTGCAACGCATCGAGGGTTTTTTTATCTTCGACGCCTTCGGCGACCACTTCCAGGCCGAAGCTGTGGGCGAGACCGAGGGTCGACTGCACTATGACCGCGTCCTGTTCGTCGGACAGCATGTCACGAATAAATGAGCGATCAATCTTCAGCGTGTCGATTGGCAGCCGTTTCAGATACCCGAGGGAGGAATAGCCCGTGCCGAAATCATCGATGGCAAATCGAACGCCCAGACTGTGAATTCGGTCGATCACGGCCAGAGCGCGCTCCGGATCGCCGATCAAGGTGCTTTCGGTAATTTCCACTTCCAGCAGGCTGGGCGGCACCGGGTATTTCTGCAGCAGTCGCTCGATATGGTCGGGGAAGGCCGAATCCATCAGGTTGCGGGTGGAGAGGTTGACGGAGACCACCAACTTCAGGCCGCTGCTGCGCCACGCCTGAATCTGCGCCAGGGCCCGCTCCAGTACCCAGAGCCCGAGCGGCTGGATCAAATCGCTCATCTCCGCCAGCGGAATGAATTCACCGGGCGGCACCAGGCCGCGCAGCGGGTGNNGATCACCGATCAGGCCGGCGTGCTCAGCGAGCCGGATGAACTTGCCAGGTGCCAGGAGTCCTTGGCTCGGGTGTTGCCAGCGCACCAGGGCCTCGCAGCCGAGGCAGCGTTTGCTGGCGATATCGATGCGCGGCTGGTAGTGCAGCAGCAATTGGTTTTCGCGAATGGCGGTGCCCAGTTCGCCCATCATGGAGAGTCGACGCGGGCTGTGCGCGTCCTGATCGGCGTTGTACACCACCGTGCGTGACGCTTCGGTTTTGGCCCTGTACATGGCCACGTCGGCGCAGCGCAGCAGGGAATGACTGTTGTCACCGTGTTGGGGAAACAGCGAAATGCCGATGCTGCCACCGAGCTCCAGAGCTATGCCCTCGACTTGGGTCGGGCTGCGCAAGCTGATGTGGATGCGCTCTGCCACCGCCTCGATCGGCTC
>DJFO01000363.1:0-1701 GCA_002432555.1 Marinagarivorans sp. UBA5870 | reverse complement strand
AGGGTGTCGTTGACCTCTTTGAAGCGATCGAGATCGATCAACATGAGCGCGAGGGATTGGCCGCGGGCCTGCGCCGACACTATGGCCGCGTGCGCCATGTCGTGCAGGCGCGAGCGATTGGGGAGGCCGGTGAGCTCGTCGTGATTGGCCCGGTGTTCCATCTCGCGCTTGGAACTGAGCAACTGTTCATTGGTTTTTTTGCGCTCCGTCATGTCGGAGGCGATCCCGAGATACCCGGTGATGGCGTCGTCGCCGCCGTGGTGCAGGGCCGTCACCGACAGAAGAACCGGTAGGCGCGTGCCGTCTTTGCGGACGTAACTCCACTCCCGCTCTTCCTTGCGGTTTAAGGTCGGATAGGTGGTGAAAACGGCAAAACCGGGTTCGACAACTCGGTCGAGTTNNCGCCAATTCAGTTCGTCTTCGTCGTGGAATGCCATTGGGGTCAGCTTGCCGATGACCTCTGCCGCGCTGTAACCGAGCATTTGTTCCGCGCCGCGGTTGAAGCTGACGATGGTCCCGTTCAAATCCGTGGCGATGATGCTGTAGTTGGCGCCGTCAAAGATTGCCTGCTGGAGCGCGAGCAATTCTTGAATTCGCGCTTGGCTCTGCTTGCGCTCGGTGATATCGCGCACGCAGGCAACTAAATAGGGGATATGGTCGAGCTCGATGCGGGTCAGGCTGACTTCCGCATCGAATTCCGTTCCGTCAAAGCGCCGCTGCCGCCACTCGAAAAGCTGGGGTTGGCCCGCGAGCGCCGGCTGGATGAACGCTTTCGCCTTGCTGACCGAGAGGGAGCCGTCCTGCTGATATTCGGCCCAGAACCGTTTCGGCGGATGGCGGGCGAACTCGGCGAAATCGCAGGCGTAAAGGGCGAGCGCGGCTTGATTGCATTCGATCATGCGGTTGTTCTGCATGACAAAAATCGCGTCCGCGGTGCTGTCGAATACTTTGCGGTAACGTTCTTCGCTGCGGTACAGGGCGTGCACCGCGAGCAGCTGCGCCAACAGATCGGCGATTGAGATCGCGTAATGCTGCTCCGCCGCGGACCAGATCCGCATGGGGCCGACGTGTTCGACACAGAGGATACCGATGGTCTGCCCCGCTTGGCGCAGGGTGGCGTCCAGCAGGCTGACGATGCCGAGGGGTTGCAGATAACCGACGCGAAAGGACTCGGTCTCCGGCATGTTTTGAGCATCGTGAGCGGCGAGCACCCGCTCATTCAACATGGCCGAGAAATAGGCTGGATGATCCTTGGCGAGCACTTCGAGGCTCGGCACATAGGTGCCGATTTGGGTGTCGCACAGCACCTGGCAGTAGATCCGGTCGTTGTTATCGGCAAAACGCCACAGACCGACGCGCTGCACCTGCAGGTGCTGGGCGCAGCGGTCGACGACCAACCGCAGACTCGCTTCAATATCCCCTTGCCAAAGGGCGTCTTCCTTCAGCAATTGGATGTAGGCGTCGTGCAGAGATCGGTGATGGCTTGGCGGTTCACTCATAGGCCGGGGCGGCAGGACTCTTAAACAGGTTCCATAAGGTTAGTTCAAAGTCGCCCGGCGCGCCGTCTGTCTGCCGATATCCGCCGCTGGGTCGCCCAACCTAGCCCACTTTGCGCGATTCCAGGATCAGGTTGAACGGCGTGGCTGCCGCCCGCCGGAAGTGGCTGAAGCCCGCGTCAGTGAAAATCTCCGCCAGCCGTTT
>DJFO01000100.1:1822-5602 GCA_002432555.1 Marinagarivorans sp. UBA5870 | reverse complement strand
GCGGGAACCCAGGATGTGCCGCGGCGCTCAGCAATAGCCGCGCAGCTCCTTGCAGACAGCGGCAAATTCCTGCTCGAGAGCGGCAAATAATGTCTCTATGTCCGCGGCATTGCGCTCGCGGCCGCGCTGTTCGAGATCGCCGCAGACCAGGCCGAGTGGATTCGCGCCTATATTCCGGCTGCTGCCCTTCAAGCCGTGGGCTTCGGCGTGTATAACGTCAAAATCCCGTGTCGGAACAGCGGTGCGCAGCAGGGCGACCCGCCGCTCCCCGTCCTGCACGAAACGGGAGACCAATTCGGTGAACCTTTCGCCGAGCAACTCTTTGAGCTGTGCCATCATCGCGGCATCGATTCTCGCTGCCATAGTCAGTGCCTCCGCGCGGGACACCCCGCGGCCCCCGCGCTCATATTTCGCCACTCATTCTTCATAACACCAGGAAAACTGCACCTGCACCCGATTGCCCGGCGGCAGAATCTGTAGAAACTCACAAATCGAAGCCACCAGGGTCAAACCGCGGCCGTAGTACTGCGCGCTGGCACCAGTCTTATCCAGTTCCGTAATTGGCAACACGGGCTGCTCCTTGGGCACAAAACCCTCGCCGCTGTCGACAACGGTAATAGTGAGCAGACCGCCATTGTCGCGCACCTCGTGGCGAAATTCGAAGCGCACAAACGCATCGGTAAGCGCCTCCAAACCCTCTTTGCGCAAACGGTAGTATTCGGCAAAGCCGGCGGGCGAACTTTTGATGCTTGACTGGAGGCCGAGCACGCCGTGCTCCACTGCGTTGTTAAACAATTCCGATAAAACCGTGTAGAGCACACTGCTGTTTTGGCGCAGGCCGGGCACCTCCGAAATCACATGGATCAGCAGAGAGAGGGGATTGAAGGTTTTCAGTGACGAGGCGACTAAGGTGAGGCTCAGCTCCCAATCCTCGAGATAGCCGTTGCGCATGCCGGACTTGGGGACGATTTTACGCACCTGCTCCGGTGTGGGCACCGCTATGTCCACCAGCGAAATATCGTCATCTTTTTCGGTACTGCCAATGTGGTCCTGAACATTTTTTAGGATATGGCCGTAAACGCCGGCCGCCTCCTGCTGGCTGTCGAGCACCGCGTTAATATTGTCCTCGCCGAACATTTCGCCGTTGCGATCGCGCGCCTCCTGAATGCCGTCGGACCACATCAGAAAATGATCGCCTTCTTGCAGTTGAAACACCTGCGCGTCGGCTTTGAAATCCCGATTGGATAAAACACCCAGGGGCAAATGGCTGGAACGGATGCGCTCGTAAGTGCGGGTTTTGTGGCGGTACAGAATATTGTCCGGCAGCC
Organism: Marinagarivorans sp. UBA5870; assembly: GCA_002432555.1. Next base: position 4,274 of record DJFO01000100.1, on the reverse strand, counting down.
CGCCGTTCCAAACGCTGATGCGCATCTTCTGGAAATTCAAATCGACACAAGTGGCACAGCAAAAAAGGCCAACCGGCAGCGTCTGATACAGCTTCTGATTGATCTCCCGCAGTATGTCCGCCAGGGAAAAACCTTTGCCGACCATGCCGTAAAAGGTGGAGGCCAACGGCATGGAACCTATGGCCGCCGGCAGGCCGTGGCCGGTAAAGTCCCCCAGCACCACGAACAAACTGCCGCGCGGACTGACCTCCGCCAGGAGCACATCGCCGTTGAATACCGCCAGCGCGGACATGTAATAGCGGATAATCTCCAGTTTTAACGCGCCGGCGTGGGCAATCTTGTCGAACACTTGTTTGGCGACGTTTTGCTCTTGGATCAAATGTTTGTTGTGCAGGGCGATCTGATCTTTCTGGTGGGCGACCGTGCGATGCATTTCCCGCATGCGGGAAAAGGCCTTGATTTTGGAATCGAGCACTATCTGGTTATAGGGCTTCGACAGGAAATCGTCGCCGCCGGCGTCGAGGCAAGTCGCCAGGGATTCCGCATCCGCCAGGGAGGTGAGAAAAATAACCGGCACCAGTTCATCGCCGGCCAGGGATTTGATATGCCGCGCTGCCTCAATGCCGTCTACATTGGGCATTATCACGTCGAGAAAGACCAAATCTGGGTGGCATTCGGAAAAGGTGGTGATCGCGCTCTGCCCGTCTTCGGCCAGCACCACCTGATGGCCGGCGCGCTGGAGCATGGTCTGCAAAATTAGGCGATCCGCAGCCGAATCTTCCGCCACCAAAATTTTCAGGGCACCAGGATGTTCAACGCTCATTGGGTTCTACTCTGTTTGGCGGGTCTGCCCACCCTATTTGGCTACAACCGCAGCGCCTAGTAACCACCGATCTCGGTACGAGGAGCGCGGTTGGCTACCGGCGGCAGCCCTTTACATTCAACAGTCGGATCCAGGTGATTGTGCTACCGCGTCCATCCAAACGACTCTTATTCTACTTGCTGCGGTCGGGTCGGGCCGCGCAGGTCGAGCCGCGCCGCGTAGGCCGCGCAGGTCGGGCCGAGCCGCGTAGGCCCCGTAGGCCGAGCCGCGCAGGTCGAGCCGCACCAATCGAGCGGACCGCGCAGGAGTCGCCACCGCGGCGGGCCGCCCCCACCCCCACCAGGCAGCGAAAAGCCTTGTTAGGAAAAGCGTCCACCGCCGCACGCGCCTGTGCAGCGTTTTATTCTAGCGGCGGCGCGCGCAGGGTCGATTGGATGAATGAGGTATTTCGTTCGGAGCGCACCTGGCCAGGTTTACTGAATCGTAAATAACTGCTCGAAACTGGAAATGGAAAAGATTTTTTTGACTTCCGGAGAACAGTTGGAAATGGTGATCTGGGCCGCTTCGCCTCCCGCATAGTCTCGCAATACGAGCAGCATGCCCAAAGCCGAACTGTCGAGGTAGACGGCATTTTTCAAATCGACGTTATAGCGCACCGGCACACCGCTGGAAACGTCTTCGTAACATTTGCGAAACTCATCGAGCGAACTCGCGTCAAAACGCCCATCCACTTCAATCGTAAGAGTTTTGCTGTCCGCTGAAAGCGACGAGCTGATTGCCATAAGATTTCCTCCACATAATTGGTCGGCCGATCTACTGCCAGTTTTATTATCGGTATGCCCCAACACATCGCAGCTGTCGCAGTCCTGCAACCACCCCAGAGATTGCCGTCGCGTCCTTCGGCAAATGCCTTCAGCCCGTCGACCGAGCGATGTTTTTTGCCACCCCAAACACACGGCGCCCTGGGCGATAAGTACGGCAAGGGCCAGTTCCTCTAAGCATAGACCAAGTTGTTACTATGCCAATAGAAGGCCCAGCTGGGATGCCCAGGCTCAACAGAGTCCGCAAGGATTACATAGGGATTGTAGCAAAACAAGTGTACGCGGGAGGTCGGCTCAACGAAGCTGCGCAGCTGGCAAACGAATGATCAATTTTAATAGCGATAACCAATTAGACGCGCCGAAACAACAGGTTTTTCCGGGCTTCCTACGACGACCGTGACTTTTTCTTGCACAACTTGTTCAGTGATTCAGCCAAACCTTCGGGGCGTCAGTGGCGATCAACCTGCTCCCACAGAGCGCGAACTTGGTCGGCCAAGGTCATGGGGTCAAAAGGCTTGGCAATTATGCCCCGGATGCCGAGGGATGTGAGCGCCTCAAGCATGTGCGACTGCGCCAGCGCCGTCATAAAGGCCACGGGCGTATTTTGCAGCGCGGGTTCTTGGCGCAGGGCCCGCAAGGTCGCCGGTCCATCCATCTCCGGCATCATGACGTCGAGCAAAATGAAATCCGGTGGCAGCCGGCGCGATTCCGCGAGCGCCTCCCGGCCGGAAGAACAGGCCGTCACCTCGAACCCGCCGAGCGCTTCAAGCGCCAACTTGGCCACCGCCTGAATGTCCGGGTCGTCTTC